>JAUVXT010000133.1 GCA_030603465.1 Deltaproteobacteria bacterium | reverse complement strand
GGATGAGTTCGACATCATTGAATGCTTTGAAGTGCCGGGTCAGCAACTGCAGGTTGGTGAAACAACGAAACGGCAGATGGAACTCTACACCAAATTGGGCGTCACGCCACCTGCCTCGTTACAATAATTCGGGAATTTAGGTTTTCACGCATAGCAGATCTCCGAACAATACCCACGGGTACTGTCCCGTGGGTATTGATGCGACTCATCGGTATGTTTTTAAAAGGGCCTTGCCGCTAATGCGGTGGACTGTCCATTAATCCATGGGATTGCCTTAAGGCTTTTATAGAGAAGATGCGCCTTCAGGGATCACTTTTATTGCCAAAAAATCCATCGATCCAGGATTTGATTTTATCTCTCACTTGCCGAAATTTTTGCAGCTTTGCTTCGTCTGATCCCTCCAAGCTTGCCGGATCTTCGAAACTGACATGCAGATTTTGAGATGAAGAGGGGAAGAAGGGACATGATTCTCTGGCCCTGTCGCAGACCGTAATGACAAAGCTGAATTTCTTATCACGGAATTCGGTTATTTCTTTAGAGCGTGCCTTCGATATATCGATGCCCATTTCCTTCATGGTCTCAATAGCAAAGGGATTTACCGCTGTTGCCAAGGTTCCGGCGCTGAAAACCTCGTAATGCTCTCCATGCATATCCCTTAAGAATCCTTCCGCCATTTGGGATCTGGCCGAATTGTGTGTGCATATAAAGATGACTCTTTCCATTGCAATTCCCTTCCTATACCAATTATTCCGGCCTGATCAACTTTTTTGCCTCTATTTTTTCGGCCTTCCCTGCTTGAGTATCGAATAGCGTATATATCCACACTACCCGTTTTTATTGTCGCATCTTGAAAGGGAACGTCGGAGGGAGTCATTCATTTCTTTTATTTTATCCAGAAGCACCCTCATTGCTATGCAGTCATCTTCATTGTATTCAAGTATCCTGTTGCGTATTGATAAATCACCCGTTTCAACCCAGCGGTGGTACCATTCGATCGATGCCGCTCCCGACGGGTCTTTATCGCGCCAGGTAAAACCGAGGTAATATGCAAGGGTTTTGATAGAATGGTCGCGCGTCGGCCATTCGGATTTAGATCTGGCAATATCGGTATAGAGGTCTACCGCCATAGACGGATCAAACATCTTTCCGATATCCCGTTCACTTGCTATGTGTGGATAGCGCTTTTGCAGCTTTTTCCAGATAGTACGCTCGTAGTGTGAATAGTAGTAGATGACGCATGGCAGTGATTTACAGACATATTCCCATGCCTCTGCAAAGGCCCGCTCTTCCTCTTCGGGTGAAGGACCGTCGGCAAAAAAGGCTACATACCGTTCTGTTTTTATGTCATCGTTATCTCTTTTCACGAAGCCGTGGAGGTAACAGACGTCCCTCATGGGATCCGTTTCTATATCAAAAAAGAGCTCCCTTTCTGCTTCAGGAAGCAGGATCTGCTCTTTAAGATATGGCACGGCACCCCGGTCTTTCAGGAGCCTTGCCCGGTCTTGAAACTGCGCCAGTTTTTTGAGGCCGATGCGGGGGAAGATGGTTTTTCCCCCTTCTGAGAATCGTTTAATCTCTGCCTCAGCCAGTTTCTTTATACTTTTTATGTGATCGATCATGACGTCCCGTTTTGCACGACCCAGTTCAGGGATGAGGGTGAGATCATCCAGTTTTTCCAAGCGTTTGATGCAGGCAGTCCGCCAATGACACAGTTTGCATTGTCCTGAATAGGCGGGGAGTGTCTCTTCTTGACGCGTGACTATTTTTCTGACAGTGTCGAGGCCGGATTTGTAGCCATCCCAGAGACTGGCGGGATTTCTTACACCCCGGGGTGTGTCGAGCGCGTAAATGACTTCCGAACCACGGACATCCCAGATAAAGGGAGTACGGCCGCCGGAAAATCCCAGTTTTTCGAGTATATCCGTGTAGAGTGCCAATTGTGCCGCATAATGTTTCTTCGGTCTGCCCCCTTTGCCTTCTGTCGTTCCCTCTTCAGCGGCGCCGCTCTTTATGTCGCCCGCTACGTATCCCGTAGCCTCTTTTCTAAGGAGATCCGGTTCTCCCAGCAGATCGCCGGCGTTTATTCGTCCCGCGTAGATGAGATGATCGCCCCGCTTCATTGCTTCTAAGGTGAATTTTTCTTTTTCCCGGTCAGAGTATTTCCTGAGGTTGGTAAAGGGAATAGCCAGTTCCTCAATTACCTCTTGCTCAAAGGCATTTCCACGTTCCCACAGGAGCTGAACGAAGGGATTAATGAGATCTTTCTCTGAAGAATCGCCGAAAAGGTCCATGGTGACCCTGTGGGGGCATTGGATGAGGTTGTAAAGCATCGAAGCTGTTATTTTATCTGTCATAGCTATAGAATGTGCAGACATCATCTGTTCTTTCTTTAGCGTGCCACCCATCGTTTTAATCCACAGATTTCGCAGATTACACGGATTGCTCTAATTACGTGAAGTGCGATGCTAAATCTGTAGGGTCTAATTCCCTCGAAGCTTGCTGCAATCGGAAAGATAAAACGCTCGTTTTGATGCCCCGCAGCTTTTCATCGCCTCAGAGTTTTTTTGAAGAAGGGGGAGTGTCAGATGTCTCGTCCGATGAGGTATCGCCGCAGCATTTCCAAGGCCCACTGTGTCGATATTTCTTTAATCCTCCGCCGGTTCCAGCCAAAGATAAATTTCCTGCATGCTTTCATTTGTCCATCGGTGAGAGCGATATATACGGTGCCCACCGGTTTCTGGGGCGTTCCTCCGGCAGGACCGGTGATCCCCGTTGTGGACAATCCGATGTCCGTTTCGGATATTTTTCTTATACCTTCTGCCATTGCAATGGCCGTTTCTTCACTGACGGTGCCCTTTTGGGCTATAGTGGAGTGAGGGACATCCAGAAGGGCGATCTTCGAGGGATTGCTGTAGGCTACGATGCCTCTTTCGAAAAAATCCGAACTTCCCGGTACGTTTGTCAACCTGTCGGCAATGAGTCCGCCGGTGCATGATTCGGCAATCGAAAGGGTCAATTTTTTATCCTTCAGATATCCGGCAACAACGTCCTCCATGGTTTCGTGATCACGGGCAAATATGTTTTTTTCAAGTCTTTCATTGATACGCATTTCTGCTATTTCCAGGTTTTCCTTGAGCGCGTACCGGTCTTTGTTTACTGACGTGATGACCACGTGAATTTCCGGGAACCTGGGATAAAATCCAATACTGATGCCAGGGAGATCAATGTCCAGTTGCGCGACAGCTTCATCGATGGTCGATTCGGTCAGTCCGAAGAGTTTTATTGTTTTCCGCGTTGTCCCCTTTTCAGATCCTTTGAATTTCCATTTCAGGACCGGAAGCAACCCTTCAGGGAGCATCCGTTTTATCTCACCCGGGACGCCGGGAAAGACTGCCACTATTTTTTCTCCCCTCTCCAGGAAAAAACCACAGGCGCTTCCAACCGGATTTTCGATTATTTCGGCTCCTTCCGGGAACTTTGCCTGTTTGATGTTGTTATCCGTCCACTTCAGGTGTCTTTTTTCAAATCTCTCTTTGATACGCTCAAGGACGACTTTGTCGGTATAAAGATTTAAACCGAATGCCTTTGCAATCGAAGCGGTTGTTATATCATCCGAGGTGGGGCCGAGACCGCCCGTGACAACGACGGCGTCTGAAATTTCCAGCATATAATCGAGTCCCTTTGCGATAGAACTCTCGCTGTCTCCTACGGACATCATGGCCGCGATTCCCCAGCCTTCCGTTTTCATCTCACGGGCGATGAAGGAGGAATTCGTGTCCTGCGTCATACCGCTCGTTAATTCGTTTCCTATCGTTAGTATGCCAACTTTCAATGAATCTACACTCCTTATGCTAAAATCAAATCTCTTTCGCATTTAAGTTGACGAACCGCCGCACCAATGACCACTCAAAGGTATTTATGCTTGAACAACTTTATTACGAAAGAACTAAAATTAATAAAACGAGGACTATATGTCCGTAAATGCCCGCCATGATGTCGTCTGCTACGACGCCCCAGCCGCCGGGAATTTTTTGCTCGCAGAGGCGTATCGGAAAGGGTTTGACTATATCAAAAATGCGAAAGGCTATAAAACCCAGGACGATATGAAGAGGGGTGGGAGTTATCAGAAACATGGTAAACTGGAAACCCACAATCTCATCAATGACGATGCAGGAGGCGTCCTTTTCGTTAAGTATCTTTTCTGCTTCTCCCGAGACGTATACGGCAAGAAAGGAAAGGGCAAGGATGGAGAGCAGGTGTATATGCCAGGGCATCTTGGAAAAGATAAGAAAAATGGGTATTCCGATCAGAGTGCCCGCCGTTCCGGGTGCGAAGGGAACGTTTCCTATCCCCAAACCCGTTGCCGTAAGTCTTACAAATATTTTTTCCAAATGCAGTTTCATCCGCGGTTTTTTTATGAAAAGTTGCCTACTATCTTGGCTCAATATTAAAACCTCTTTCGCATTTAAGTTGACGAACCGCCGCACCAATGACCGCTCAAAGGTATTTATGCTTGAACAACTTTATTACGAAATTACCAAATTAAAATTTAAACTCAGCATCTGACAGATATTTCCTCAACCGGCCAGGCAGGGGTGCCTCGCTGCCTCCGTCTCGTCGAGTTTCTTTACCTTGCAATTCTGCGGCGCTTCGCGCACAAGGGCAGGATTATCTCTGGCTTCTTTTGCTATCTCTTTTAGCGCCGCGATAAAACTGTCGATATCCTCTTTCGACTCCGTCTCGGTGGGTTCTATCATGATTGCGCCATGCACTACCAGCGGGAAGTAGATTGTCGGCGGATGAAATCCATAATCCATCAGGCGTTTTGCCATGTGCAGCGTTGTAACCCTGCTCTCTTCCTGAAACTTATCGGTGAAGACGCATTCGTGCATGCATGGTCTGTCATAGGGTAGATGAAATGTATCCTTTAATTGTTCCTTTACATAGTTGGCATTCAATACGGCAAGCTGACTTGCCTTCTTGATATCTTTGCCCATGGAGAGGATATAACAGTATGCCCTGATCAGTATGCCGAAATTTCCGTAAAATGCCTGCACCTTTCCGATGGAATCCGGGAAATCTGACGATGAGGAGTAGTTGCCGTCCTTTTCGCTGACGCGGGGAACGGGAAGAAACGGCTTAAGGAGCTTTCTTACACAGACGGGACCAGAACCGGGGCCGCCCCCTCCATGCGGGGTGGAGAAGGTTTTGTGAAGGTTGAGGTGCATTATATCGACACCCATTTTTCCCATGTCCGCAATTCCCATTACCGCATTCATATTTGCGCCGTCACAATAGACCAGACCACCCTTTGCGTGCACCACTTCGGCAATTTCTTTTATGTTCTCCTCGAATAGGCCCAGGGTATTGGGGTTGGTTACCATTATGCCCGCCGTATCTTCGTCCATTATCCCGGCAATGACTTCGGTGGAAAGTATTCCCTCTTCATTCGATTTTACCGGCACGGGGCGATATCCGCAGAGAGCCGCGCTGGCAGGATTTGTACCGTGGGCCGTATCGGGGACTATTATCTTCGAACGGGCAGATCCCCTGCTCTTGTGATAGGCATGCATAATGAGCATTCCGGTAAGTTCGCCGTGGGCGCCGGCGGCAGGCTGGAGCGTGACCGCGTCCAGTCCCGTGATTTCCGCAAGAAATCCCTCCAGTTCGTGGATGAGTTTCAGAGCACCCCGAGACAGGTATTCCGGTAAAAGGGGGTGTGCCGCCGCGAATCCCGGTACGCGGGAAAGCTTTTCATTGATCTTGGGATTGTACTTCATGGTGCATGATCCGAGTGGATACATACCGGTATCCACACCGAAATTCCACTGCGCGAGCCTCGTGTAGTGGCGTATCACATCCACCTCGGAAAGATCGGGAAGGTCGGGGCCCTCTCCCGCAAGGTCGTCAGCTATCGGTGAAGATTCGACATCACGGCGGGGGAGAGAAAATCCCAATCTCCCCTTTTTCCCCCGTTCCCAGAGCAGGGGTTCATTCATTATCAGACCGGTGGTGCCGGGAGATTTCTTCATGAGTTCACCTCCCTTACGAAAAGATCGATATCATCTTTGGTCATTGTCTCCGTGCAGCAGAGAAGATAGTGATCGGGAAGTTCCGGATACCACCTGTCGACAGGGAGCCCTGCCACAATCTTTTTTTCAATCAGTGCGCCGTATTTGGTCTTGAACCCGGGTGGGAATTGGACGACAAATTCATTGAATGTGGGGCTTTTAAAGACTATTTTATGCCCCGCCTTTATAAGTTCTCTTTTCAGATATTCCGACTTGTCATGGTTTATCTGTGCAAGTTCTCTCATGCCCGTTCCACCGATCGACGCCATGTACATAGCGGCGGCCAGCGCGCAGAGGCTGTTATTTGTGCAGATATTGGATGTGGCCTTTTCACGACGTATATGCTGTTCCCTTGTTGCCAGTGTCAGAACAAAACCTTGTTTTCCCTCCGAGTCTTCAGTTTTACCGACGAGGCGGCCGGGAATATTCCTGACATATTTCATTCTGGTCGCAAACATGCCCAGTGCCGGTCCACCGAAGGACCGGGGGATGCCGAGGCTCTGACCCTCTCCGCATACAATGTCGGCGCCCTGTATGCCCGGGTTTTTGAGAAGGCCGTAGGCTATCGGCTCCGTGAAGGAGGCGATGAATAGCGCTCCTTTTTCGTTTGCCTTTTCACCTGTAGATCTGAGATTCTCTATGGAGCCGAAAAAGTTGGGCGACTGAAGGGCAATCGCCGCAAGATCGTCCATATCGTCTACGGAAGATATATCAGTTGTTCCATCCGCAAGATAGGGGAGTTCTGCGATTTCGTATCCCGTAGGTTTCAGGTAGGTCTCTACTACACGGCGGTACAATGGGTGAATCAATTGTGAAATGGCAACTTTATTCCGTCTGGTTATACGAATAGCCATGAGAAGCGCTTCGGCCAGCGCCGATGCTCCGTCATAGAGGGATGCATTGGCTACCTCCATGCCGAGAAGACGTGCCGTCAGTGTCTGGTATTCGTAAATGGCCTGGAGAGTCCCCTGGC
>JAUVXT010000047.1 GCA_030603465.1 Deltaproteobacteria bacterium | reverse complement strand
AAAAACGACCTTGTCAGGTCGTTTCAATCCTTAAAGGTTATGCCTATATTATCTTAAATCCCTTCATCCTCTTGAGGGCAAAAATACGGTTTGCTTTTCGCAGTTCACAAAAGGTCGAAACGGCGCATTTATAGCCCGTCGTGTTCAGTGAGATATTATATCTTATCGGTAGGCTTCTTTCCGATGCCTGATTCTTAAAATAAGAGCCGTGTCACCGATGATTGAGAATATTACTCGAAAATCACCAATCCGAAATTTTCTCAAACCCGAAAATTTACCAGTTAATGCAGGCAAAGTATCCGCTTTTTGGGGAAGTTCATCTTCAATTTTTTTTAATATTTTAGTGGCCCATTCCTTATCTATTTTCTTGAGATCACGTGCAACCGATTTTTTAAAGGCGATTTTATAATTCAAGTTCTTTCCTCATCTCAGCAACAGAAATAATCGTATCGGTAGTATCATGCAAACGATCATAGGCAACCTGTAAATCAGCGATTTCAGATAGATAGGTTTCCAAAGCTTTTTGAACATGAAACGATTTGGGCCGTTCTGTATCTTCTGCAATTTCAGATAGTTTTAAGGCGAGTTCGTCAGTGACTCTTACTGATAATGCCTTACTCATACATTGCCTCCGGTGTATTTATTTGTAATACATTGTAAGCGCTATAATAGTAATTTGCAAGTTCTTTTATAAAAGGTCGAAAAATTCGCTCGCTAATCCCGCCGCAAGCAGCGAGAAATGCGCTCGCTGTTCAGTTCAAAGCTCTCAATCTATGTAACTTATTACAACCCTGTTACGTCCTTCCTGCTTCGCCTTGTACAGCGCTCTGTCTGAAGTCTTAATGAGTATGTCAGATTTCGAATTACTGGCAGGAGAGATGGAGGAAATTCCCAGGCTTATTGTAACCATTTTCGCAATGGGGCTGCTCTTGTGTTTGATAGCCAGAGACTGTACATTAAAACGCAGTGATTCGGCAACTTTGGAAGCACCGTTTATGCCGGTATCTGACAGAACAGCGACAAATTCTTCACCTCCGTACCGGGCGACAAAATCTCCCGGCCTTTTCAATGTGCTACTCAAGGCTTTTGCAATCTGCGCGAGGCACTGATCTCCCTTTTGGTGTCCGTATGTATCGTTGTAATTTTTAAAAAAATCTATGTCAATCATGATCAGTGAAAGAGGTTTGCTGTGCCTCTCCGCGCGTCTCCATTCCTTTTCGAGAAATTCGTCAAAGTAGCGGCGATTGGCAATGTCGGTCAGGTCATCTACATAGGAAAGGTGCCGGAGCTTCTGATTCGCCCTATTAAGTTTTCGTGTAGTTTCGAGAAGTTCTTTCGCGTGCTTTTTCCGCCGATCCGTCTCGTATTTGAGTTTATCTATCGATGTGGTGGTGTGCTTCAGATCATCCGTCATTTGATCGAAGGCTCTCGATAACTGGCCTATTTCATCACTTGCGTCTGTTCCTACCTTATGGTCGAGATCTCCGCTTCCGATTATTTCGGTTCCCTCATGGAGTCTTTGTAAAGGTCTTGTCATGAGTCTGGAAAAGGCTGTGCCCATTATCCATAGCAGGATGGAAAATAATAATACTATAAAAAACGAAATAATTTTCATTATTTTCAGAGGCGCTAATGCCTCAGTCTCGTCAATCTCCGCCATGAGATACCACTCTATTTGATTTATATGAGCATGCGTGCCGAGGACATTTACTCCCCTGTAATCTTTTAATATAGAAGGTATGTGCTCTCGTTTGTGAGGCGATACGTCGGATTTGCCGGTAGATTTAAACCATTGTTTCGTATATTCCGTCTTAACTTCTACTGATAGAAAGGAATCACTTATAAAGCGCGAAGGGGTTATCATGTAGAAATCTTTATTTGTGAGATAGATTTCACCAGTTTTACCGAGTCCGGTTCTGTCGTCTGCAATCCGGAATATTTCTTTCATTGACACCCTGGAAACAACAACACCGGTAACATTCGATTTCTCACTGTCAAATACCGGCGCGGAAAAGGCAATGGTTTCTTTCTTCGTGTCTTCGGATATGTGCGCATCTTTAACGAAAAAACCTCGCTTGCCCTGTGTAAAATACGCATCCAAACTTTTGTCCCTTCCCACGTCCTCTTCATTACTTGAAGCGGCAATCATTCCCTTCTTGTCAATAACAAAGACATCGTAAGTATTTTCCACAATCGAAGCGGTATTTTTCAGTCTTCGATTGACATCATGAAAACTTTGATAGTAATCCCTGTCCCTCATATCCGCAGACAAGAATCTTTTAATCACAATACTTTCTGATAACTGTTTTATTGCTTCCTTTTGACAAGTTAGAAATGATTCTATGTGATGGGCTCTTGATTGTGCGGTTGTCTGAAGGTGATTATATATTTGTTTTTTCAGACTGTTCTTTGCAAAGTAATAATAGAGGGGCGTTGAAATACATAAAACAATTGAACCAATTACAAGAAAGGAAATGCTGATTTTGTTTGCAAGCTTCATTTTCACTCCCGGAGGGCATTTCTTTCTAAAGAAATGCGGTTGTTACCATCAAATATACACTAAAAGCGTGAAACAATAAACGGATTATCACATTTCGAATTATTATACATTGATCCACGCTAAGTCCGTAAAAATCGCATTGATGTTTTGCCGGCCATTTGGTACACATTAACGAAGGTCCGGGAGAAACACGTTACACATACGGATATTACACACTAATGCGTATTATTAACAATACCACGCAATTGATTTGATATTCTTTCAAGGGAAGGTAGTGTTATGGAAATAGGATGGATCGGCACGGGTATAATGGGTTTGTCGATGGCGGGGCATCTGCAAAATGCGGGACATGATCTCCATATTTTTAACAGAACAAAATCTAAGGCAGAAAAACTTCTCGACAGGGGAGGGGCGTGGCACGACTCGCCTGCCTCTGTGGCGAGCAATTCTGAAATAGTCTTCACAATAGTTGGTTTTCCTTCCGATGTAGAGGAGATATATTTTGGTGAGAGTGGAATCATGTCTACTGAAAAGCATCCCGCAATCCTGGTGGATATGACAACAAGCCAACCGAGTCTGGCGAAGCGTATTGCGGAAGTGTCTTCACAATCCGGTATTGAGAGTCTTGATGCCCCCGTTTCGGGTGGTGATATCGGCGCAAGGGACGCGACGCTGGCAATAATGGTGGGAGGAAATAAGAAAACCTTTGATGAGGTTTTGCCGCTTTTTCGTCTGATGGGGAAAACTATTTCTTACATGGGAGAATCGGGTGCCGGTCAGCATACAAAAATGTGCAACCAGATACTGGTTGCCGGTACAGTAATAGGCGCCTGTGAGTCTCTCTTCTATGCTTCGAAACAGGGGCTTGATGAACAGGCGATAATCGATGTAATTGGGAAAGGGTCGGCCCGTTCATGGTTAATAAACAATCTGGGGCCAAGAATTGTTAAGAAAGATTACGAGCCGGGATTTATGGTTGACCACTTCATAAAAGATATGGGGATTGCGCTTGACGAGGCAGCCGCGGCCGGTTTTTCGTTGCCCGGTCTCGCGTTGGTGCGCCGGCTATACACTGAACTGAAAGCGCAGGGACACGGACGATCAGGAACACAGGCGCTTATTCTGGCGTTGAAGAAGCTGAACGGAGATTAATGATTGATATTAAGATGACAGCCCTAATTTGAACTGAACAGCGAGCGCGTTCCCCGCTGCTTGCGGCGGGGTTAGCGAGCGAATAAAAAATAAACAATTTCCTTACCAGTCGGAGATTCCCCGCACCTTGGTGCGGGGAGCTTCAATAAACCGGAAAACTATATATTTAGAGCAATCCGTGTAATCTGCGAAATCTGTGGATTAAAAAATGAGCGGGGTGAAGAATGAATAATAAAGATCTGCTGCTTGCTATCGATAACGGAACCCAGAGCATGAAGGCCCTGGTCTTTGACCTGGAGGGTCAGCTTATTGCCGCGCAAATAGTGCCGTTCAAGCCTCCATATTTTTCGACTCATCCGGGTTGGGCGGAACAGGATCCGGAAACATTCTGGAAGGCCCTTTGTGAGGCCTGCCAGGGACTCTGGAATCAGGAAAAGGTAAATAGAGAAAGAATAGCCGGAGTTTCCATTACAACACAGAGGGGAACAATAATAAATGTCGATGAAAAAGGGGAGCCGCTCCGGCCATGCATGCACTGGCTGGATCAGCGCAAGACCCACGGACAGTTGCCCATTGGAGGACTATGGGGATTGATCTTCAAGCTCATTAATATGGGAGATACAATCGCATATTTTCAGGCAGAGGCGGAGGCAAACTGGATTCGTACCTATCAGCCCGAGGTGTGGAGGAAAACGCACAAGTATCTGTTGCTTTCCGGGTATCTTACATACCGGTTAACGGAAAAATTCGCGGATTCCGTGGGGTGCCAGGTCGGTTACATTCCCTTTGATTATAAAAACCTCAGGTGGGCGTCCGGCTGGGACTGGAAATGGAGGGTTTTGCCTATGGACCCCGCGTTGCTGCCTGAATTGATTACGCCGGGGGAGGAAATCGGAGTAATTACAAAAAATGCCGCCATAGACACCGGAATACCCGCCGGACTTCCACTCATTGCAGCGGCGGCAGACAAGGCATGTGAGGTAATAGGTTCCGGAAGCTTGGATTCATCTATCGGATGTTTGAGTTACGGAACTACGGCCACTATTAATGTGACTCACAAAAAATATGTCGAGGCAATTCCCCTGCTTCCTCCTTACCCCTCGGCCATACCGGGATACCATACAATAGAAGTTCAGATCTACCGGGGATTCTGGATGGTAAGCTGGTTCAAGAAGGAATTCGGGTATCAGGAATGTCAGGAAGCCGCTGAAAACGGGCTCGAGGCGGAAACGCTTTTTGAAAAGCTGATAGAGGAAATTCCCCCGGGATCTATGGGGCTTGTCCTTCAACCTTACTGGTCGCCGGGATTGAAACTTCCCGGACCGGAGGCAAAGGGCGCAATTATTGGATTCGGAGATGTGCACACAAGGTCGCATCTCTATCGGTCAATCCTGGAGGGACTGTGTTATTCACTGAGAGAGGGGAAGGAACGTATAGAAAAGAAGACAAAGATCCCCATTACAAGTCTTCGCGTTTCAGGTGGCGGGTCTCAGAGCAAGAGCGCCATGCAGATCACCGCCGATATTTTCGGTCTACCGACCGCGAAGTCCCACATTTATGAAACTTCAGGATTGGGAGCGGCTATCGATGCCGCCGTCGGCCTCGGATTTCACACGGATTTTGAAACGGCAGTCAAGGCGATGACGCATGTGGGTAACGTATATGAGCCGAACCTGAAAAACCACGATATCTACGATGAATTGTATAACGATGTCTACAAAAAGATGTACAAATCTTTAAAGCCATTCTATAACAGGATAAGGGAAATAACGGGTTATCCGAAGTAGATATATAAATACCTTGAAGTTAAAACGGATTATTGTTAGAAAACGAGATTTTTAATGACGGAGGGCAACCGGGGTGAAAGCTGTAGTTCAAAGGGTCGATTTTGCAAAGGTCACCGTCGATGGCAAGGTAGTCGGCAAGATCGGGAAAGGCCTGCTTATTCTCCTGGGAGTCGAGTCAAATGATGAAAGAAATGACGCGGAGTACCTTGCCGACAAGCTGATCAACCTGAGAATTTTCGAGGACTCTGACGGTAAAATGAATATCTCTTTGCTGGATATCTCCGGAGAAATGCTCGTTGTTTCACAGTTTACTCTGCTTGCCGATTGCACGAAGGGAAGGCGCCCCTCGTTCGTAAAGGCGGGAGACCCCGGACAGGCGGCGGAGCTTTATGAATATTTCGTGGAGATGGCAAGGAAAAGCATAAAAAAGGTGGCCACGGGAAAATTTCAGGAAATGATGAAAGTGGAGTTGTCGAACAATGGTCCTGTAACTCTGATCCTGGACAGTAAGATAAGAAGGGGTAAAAAACCTTGATAAAAATAGACAAAAACGGTGTCTGGTTTTACAACGGAATGGAAATGACCCGCAAGGACATCGTAAAACTGTTCTATGATCACCTGAAAAGAGATGAATCGGGGGAATACATCATCGAACTGGATGACGACCGTTCCGTGATCGAAGTCAAGGACGTCCCCTATGTTGTGAAGGCGGTACATAAGAAGGATAAATATATGGAAATTCTACTGAATGATTCAACGATCGAGAAACTTGATCCGTCCACACTTCGTGTGGGAATAGAGAATGTACTGTACTGTTCCGTAAGAAATGGAAAATTTGAAGCAAGATTTTCCAGGCCGGCCTATTATCAGATAGCCGAATTCATAGAATACAAAAATGAGAAAAATTCCTTTTATATACCGTTAAATAAACGCAATTATTACATAAATGATTCATGTCCATGAGTAAAAAATACCGGGAGGTGTGTGATGTTAGATGAAAATATTAAGGCAGGTCTTACCTTTGATGATCTCCTTCTCGTTCCGGCAAAGTCGAGTGTTTTACCGAAAGACGTTGATACGTCTGCACCGCTTACGAATAATATTTCTTTGAATATTCCCCTCGTAAGCGCTGCAATGGACACTGTGACCGAGTCAAGAACGGCGATATGTATGGCTCAGGAGGGTGGTATAGGAATAATTCACAGGAATATGAGTATAGAAAGGCAGGCGCTTGAGGTAGACAAGGTAAAGAAATCAGAGAGCGGGATGATCGTTGACCCGATAACTGTCGAGCCTGAAACGAGGGTGAAAAATGCCCTGGAACTGATGAGTAAATACAGGATATCCGGCGTCCCCGTGGTAAAAGAAAACAAACTCGCGGGAATACTTACAAACCGCGATCTTCGTTTTGAAACAAACTTAAACCAACCGGTCTCCAAGGTTATGACGAAAGATAACCTGGTGACCGTTTCAGCAGATATAACTCTGGAAGAGTCAAAAAAATTACTTCACAAGCACCGTATAGAAAAGTTGCTCGTTGTTGATGAAAAATATAATCTGAAGGGACTAATCACTATAAAAGATATTGAAAAGATAAAGAAATATCCTCTTGCCTGTAAGGATTCCCTGGGTAGATTAAGGGTTGGAGCGGCAGTTGGAATTATCGATTCCGAAGAAAGGGTCGCTGCCCTGCTCTCTGCCGGAACCGATGTGATTGTTATCGATACATCGCATGGCCACTCGAGGGGTGTTCTTAATACGATCAGGGGAATAAAGGCGAACCATCCCGACTGTGAGCTCGTTGCCGGAAATGTTGCGACATATGAAGGTGCCAAGGCGCTCATCAAGGCGGGGGTAAATGCGATAAAAGTAGGTGTTGGACCCGGTTCTATCTGTACAACAAGGGTTATTGCCGGTGTCGGCATTCCGCAGATGACAGCAATAAAAAACTGCTCAAAAGCTGTAGAAGAGCACGGCATACCCCTTATTGCCGATGGAGGAATCAAATACTCCGGAGATATTGTAAAGGCTCTGGGAGCGGGAGCTTATTCGATAATGATTGGCGGACTCTTTGCAGGCACGGAAGAAAGCCCCGGAGAGACTGTCCTGTTTCAAGGAAGAAGCTACAAGGTTTACAGGGGAATGGGATCACTGGAGGCTATGAAGGGGTGGAGTAAGGACAGATACTACCTCGATGATGATATCGAAAGCAATATAAAACTCGTTCCCGAGGGAATAGAGGGACGCGTCCCCTTCAGGGGATCTCTTTCGGCGAGCATACTCCAGTTAGTGGGAGGAATTAAGGCCGGAATGGGGTACGTCGGATGCGTGACGTTGAAGGAATTGAGGGAAAAGGCAAAATTTGTGCGTATAACAAACGCAGGTCTCAAGGAGAGCCATGTCCATGACGTGATTATCACCAAGGAAGCTCCAAACTACCGGCTGGATTAATAAACATGAAACACTCCGATTTTGTTCATCTTCACGTACACACCCAGTATAGCCTGCTCGATGGGGCAATACGACTGAAAGATCTTTTTAAAGAGGCGAAAAAAAACAGGATGCCGGCCCTTGCCATGACAGACCATGGCAACATGTTCGGGACTATTGAATTTTACCAGAAGGCCTATAAGCACGGGATAAAACCGATCATTGGGTGTGAACTCTACGTTGCCAGAGAAAGTCGATTTATAAAAAAAGCGCAGGACGCGAATCATCTCATTGTCCTTGTCAAAAATATGACCGGATACCGGAATCTGATGAAGTTGACGTCAGCCGGCTATCTGGAAGGCTTTTATTACCGTCCCAGAATAGATAAGAAACTCCTCTCCGAAAACAGCGAGGGTCTCATCGGCATGAGCGCATGCCTCCATGGTGAAGTTCCCCAGTTCCTTCTTAACGGAGACAGGAAATCTGCAAAAAAAGCCGCCGAAGAGTATCTCGCGATATTTGGTGAAGGAAATTTCTACCTCGAGATCATGGAAAACGGACTCCCGGAACAGGGGAAGGTCAATAAAGAATTGATCGCTATGGGGAAGGAGCTTTCCATTCCCATAGTGGCGACAAATGACTGCCATTATCTGAAAAAGGAAGATACGGAAGCGCATGATGTTCTCTTATGTATCCAGACCGGCAAGACAATAGAAGATGACGACAGGATGCGATTCAAAACGGATCATCTCTACTTCAAATCGCCTGAAGAAATGATGGAAACTTTTGATTGCTGCCCGGAGGCAATAGAGAACACAGTAAAAATAGCGGAGCGGTGCAATCTAACGCTCGATCTCAATCAAACTCTGCTTCCCCATTACAGGAAAATTGAAAAGGGCGTTTCTCCCAGCGACTATCTGGAAGAAAAGGCAAAAAAGGGCCTTCAGAAATTGATGCCTCGCATTACAGAGGGTGGAAGAGAGGAACTCCGTGAGATATACGAAAAACGCCTGATATCGGAACTGGGTATGATAAAGTCGATGGGGTTCCCCGGATATTTTCTGATAGTTGCCGACTTTGTGGATCACGCAAAGGAAAAAAATATACCGGTAGGGCCCGGCAGGGGATCGGCTGCCGGAAGCCTTGTTGCCTATGCCCTGGGGATTACCGCTGTAGATCCCATAAAATACGGTCTCTTTTTCGAAAGATTCCTCAACCCGGACAGGATGAGCATGCCCGATATAGACATAGATTTCTGCATCGAGGGGAGGGACGATATAATAAACTATGTGACCGAAGAATATGGTAATGATCGTGTTGCGCAGATTATTACCTTTGGAAAAATGCAGGCAAAGGCCGTCGTCAGGGATGTGGGGAGGGCGATGAATATCCCCTACGGTGAAGTGGACAAAATTGCCAAGCTGATCCCCAATGTACTCAATATTACTCTGGAAGATGCCATAAAAAGGGAACCGCGGCTCAGGGAAGAGTCCAAAAATAATGAAAAGATAAAGAAACTGCTCTCTCTTTCCATGTCACTGGAAGGGCTGAATCGTCATGCCTCCACGCACGCGGCAGGTGTTGTAATTTCCGATAAACCACTCATTGAAAGGGTTCCCCTCTATAAAAGTCCCAATAATGATGATGTCGTTACGCAGTATTCCATGAATGATCTGCAGACCGCCGGTCTTACGAAATTTGATTTTCTCGGGTTGAAGACACTTACAGTTATAAAGAACTCCTTGATTTTCATAAAAGAGGGGAGGGGGGAAGAGATCGCAATAGACACAATATCACTCGATGACCCGCTGACCTATCAATTGCTTGTGAAAGGTCAGACAGACGGAGTGTTCCAGCTCGAAAGCGCGGGGATGAAGGAACTCCTCGTCAGCATGAAACCCGACCGTATTGAAGATTTAATCGCACTGATCTCCCTTTACAGACCGGGTCCGATGAACATGGTTTCCGATTTCATTGCAAGAAAACAGGGGAAGAAAAAAATCGATTATGAAACGCCCCAGCTTGAGAATATATTGAAGGAAACATACGGGATAATCCTTTATCAGGAACAGGTTATGCAGATCGTAAGCACGATCGGAAATTATACGATGGCCGAAGGCGATAATCTCCGTCGTGTTATGAGCAAAAAGAAGCCCGCTGAAATGGAACGCGAAAGGCCAAAATTTTTCGCCGGAGCAAAAAAGAACAAGGTGCCTGAAAACAAGACAAAAAAGATCTGGGAGCAGATGGAAACCTTTGCAGGATATGGTTTCAATAAATCTCACAGCACCGCCTACGCGATGATCTCCTTCCAAACTGCCTATCTCAAGGCCCACTATCCCGTTGAATTTATGGCGGCGCTTCTTACAAGTGAAAAAAGCAACAGAGACAATATTATAAAATATATTAATAACTGCAAGGATATTGAGATTAACGTCCTCCCGCCGGACATAAACGAGTCTTTAAGGGATTTCAGCGTTACGAGCGGCAATATACGATTCGGACTTGCCGCCATAAAGAATGTCGGTATAGGCGCTGTTGACTCTATAATAGAGGCCAGGAAAAGCGAAGATAAGTTTCATTCTTTTTACGATTTCTGCGGCAAAGTGGATCTGAGAAAGATAAATAAGAAGGTTCTGGAAAGCCTCATAAAATGTGGCGCATTCGACTCGATTGAAGAAGGAAGGCGCCCCCTGATGGAAGGATTTGAACAGGTAGTGGATTTTGCCCAGAAAAGGAACTCGGATCGGGAAATGGGTCAGTTGAATTTCTTCGATCAGTCCGATATTGCAGATGACATGAAATCCCCGTTACCGGATGTTCCTGAATGGGACCATGACGAACTCCTCTCTTATGAAAAAGAAACCCTCGGATTCTATATAACGGGGCACCCTCTTTTGAAGTTCGAAGATGATCTTAAGCTGATTGTAAACGCCGGTTCAGAAAATATAGGGGAGAAAAAGGATGGGAGTACGGTTTCCATAGCGGGAGTTGTCAGCAATGTCCGGGAAGTTTCCACGAGAAAGAAGGAGACAATGGCTTATGTGACGCTGGAGGATATGAAGGGCTACATTACTGTAATCGTATTCCCGGAACTTTACAGGAACTCTCTTGCTATAATTGATAGCGATGATCCACTCTTTATCAGGGGAAGGGTTGATGCCGGCGAGGAAGGCGCCAAGGTAATTGCCGCGGAGATTTCCACCATTGAAGATGCCATGAAGACCCCCATCGCTTCCGTTCACTTTATTATAGACTCACAGAAATCGCGGAAGAGGGATATGAAATTACTTAAAGATTTACTTGAAGGTCACAGGGGCGATTATAAAGGCTTTCTCCACATAAGATCGGCAAGTGGAGCTGAAACTGTCGTATACCTTGGTGATAAATTTAAGCTCGATGCTTCGGAGGATATAAAGGAAAAGGCCGACAATTTGCTGGGGAATGGCGCAACCATTTTTAAGTAATGACACAAAAGCACCGCCATGCGTACACGTCGGCATTGTAGGTTGTAAGGCCGATGGGGGCATCGGCCCCTACTACATAATGTAGGGCCTGTTCCCCGAACAGGCCGTGTACCCGGATAATGTATGAAGTATTGTGAAAGAGTTTACAGAAACAAAATCTCAGGTAATAACCTTACCACTTACCAGGTGACGGTAAAGGAAACGGATCTTTATATCAGTTCCGATAATGATTTTAGAGACATTGCCATCAAATCCGTTCACAGGCATAGAAACACCATAGAAGAATACATCAAAATTCACCCGGAATTTTCAACATCTCTTGTTCCTGTTAACAACGATAAGCTGGCTCCCCCTATCATAAAAGATATGATAGAGGCTGCGCGCACCTCCGGCGTTGGACCTATGGCGGCGGTTGCCGGCGCGATCGCGGAATATGTGGGTCTGGATATTTTACAGAGTAGCGAAAATGTGATTATTGAAAACGGTGGCGATATCTTCTTGAATACGCCGGTTAGAGATGTTCGCGTTGGAATATTCGCGGGTGAGTCACCCCTGAGTTATAAAATCGCCCTGAAAATAAAGCCTGAAGAGACACCCCTCGGGATATGCACCTCGTCGGCTACTGTGGGTCATTCCCTGAGTTTTGGAAAAGCCGATGCGGTCTGCGTCAAGTCGAAATCTACATCTCTTGCCGACGCTGCCGCGACATTTATCTGTAATTCAGTGAAGAGGGAAGGGGACGTAAAGGAAGCCCTTGATACGGGTTCAAAAATTGAAGGAGTGCTCGGGATTTTAATCATTGCGGGAAACAAAATGGGGGCATTTGGAGATATTGAACTCGTATAATATTTGAAATTTTCCCATCAACCCATACACAATTTACGTAACGTTTTAATATCAATAAAGAAGACAAACATGAATCCACAAGACGTTAATCATGCTGTTGATAAGCCTGTGGACAAAATCTCTAAGTTACTTAAAAGCTGTAATTATCACCAGATTGCATCAATTATGAGCACACATTATTGTCAACAATATCAGTCATGTATTGCAATCTATGGTATTCTTTGAACTTTTTCCTGAGGTCTTTAAGGGATATAAACAGCCGGAAAAAACCATGCCAGAATACCGGTAAATGTCTATGAAATTTTTCACAAATCTAAAAAATATTTATCAATTCTGTAAAACT
>JAUVXT010000076.1 GCA_030603465.1 Deltaproteobacteria bacterium | reverse complement strand
ATATAACTCTACGCTCCCACTTAATGTTTTCAGGGAGCAGCAGGCGATTTAACTTAATGGAGGTGATTTATGAAAAAAGTAACATTTCTTTTTTGTGTAACCCTCTCTGTGGCGACCGCCTCACTCATATACGCCGGCGGTATGATGGGGGGCGGGGCATCCCCCATGCGTCACCATGTCATGCATGCTGAAAATCTTAAGATACTGAAGAGCGATCAGGTCGCGCAGGCAATGATCCACATGAGCGAATCACTCGGTGTTACCTGCAATTTCTGCCATAAAGCGGATGCACAGGCCGATGCCGAAAGCGTAAAAAGGGATCAGCGGATAGAGGGGGACTTCGCCCTGGAGTTTTCAGAGACAATAAAAGACGAAGCGTTGAAAAAGGCCCTGGGGTATAAGAACCGTGCCCGTGAGATGCTGAAGATGGTAAATTACGACAATCAGAACTTCCTCGGCTGGTCTCACAGCAGCGGCAGGAAGGCCGACCAGGTAAACTGCTGGATCTGCCACCGGGGAAAACATGACAAAATGATTTCCGACCGGAAGAAGGAACAAAAGGATTTCACCGATCTTTTTTAAACGGGAGAGTCATTACACCTTCTTCGCGATTTCCTTTGGTCGAAATGATCTGAGAATGTATTTTCGAATAGCCCCCGGGTAAAGCAGTGCAGTACTTATTACATTATGTAATCATATAAATAAAAAAATATCTTGACACGGCCGTCAATGTGGTATAGATAGACTTCCGTTACGCAGGCTTTCTGGCACAGATAATTCGGAGTCTGTTGTTCTGTAACGCATATAGATATTGGAAATTTACATGCTGTAAATGTCTCGGACAGCATCTTGCAGGAGTTGATCAAGTGCCTGATTCATATTCATTGTTTTTCTATATTTTGTTAGTCGTTGTGTCCGGAGTGGCGATCGTTGCCATTTCCCATTTCCTCGGAAAAAGACCCTTAACATCAGAAAAAACCATTCCCTATGAGTGCGGAATGGACCCCATAGATAAGCCAACCTCTCTATTTTCCATAAAGTTTTATGTGGTAGCTCTTATCTTTGTTATATTCGATGTCGAGACAGTCTTTATTTATCTCTGGGCCATCATAGTTGAAGAGATGGGCGTATTCGGATTGATCGAGATGTTTGTCTTTATCGGGATACTTCTGGTCGCATTTTTCTATGCCTGGAGAAAAGGGGGTTTAAAGTGGGAATAACAAGGATAGGCGATGCAACAGTTATAACCGCTAGTCTGGACTGGGTAATCAAGTGGTCGCAGAGAAATTCTCTCTGGCCTATGACCTTTGGCCTGGCCTGCTGCGCCATCGAAATGATTTCAGCGGCAGCGTCCCGCTACGATATGGCCCGTTTTGGGATGGAAGTCTTCCGGGCTTCGCCCAGGCAGGCCGATCTCATGATCGTTGCAGGCACTATCACAAAAAAGATGGCCCCGCCCGTGGAACGCCTCTATAACCAGATGGCGGATCCCAAGTGGGTTGTCGCCATGGGCGCATGCGCCTGTTCGGGCGGGCTCTTTCCCACCTACGCCGTTGTCCAGGGGGCGGATAAATTTCTTCCCGTCGATGTCTATATTCCGGGATGTCCCGCCAGACCAGAGGCCCTGCTGGACGGTCTGATAAAATTACAAGAAAAGATAAAAAGAGACAAGGTCCGATGAATCTAGAGATACTGGAAGAGAAGATAGGGAATTACATAAAGGAAAAAGCATCATCCAGGGATGAAATCACCCTGACTTGCGACAGGGAATCCATACTTCCCCTCTGCCGCATCTTGAAGGAGGACGAAGCCCTCTCTTTTGATTTCCTTTCAGATTGTTGCGGCCTGGACATGTCGCCGGAGACGCCCCGTTTTATGGTTGTGTACAACCTGTACTCCATTAAATATAAACACAGGCTCAGGATCAAGGTACCTCTGGAGGAGGCCGATCCCGTCATAGATTCTGTGATTCCTGTGTGGCAGGCGGCCAACTGGCTTGAGAGGGAGTGCTTTGATATGCTCGGAATCCGATTTACAGATCACCCCGATCTGAGAAGAATTATACTTCCTGCGAAATTTGACGGTCATCCTTTGAGAAAGGATTTTCCACTTGAGGGCATGTAAAGAAAATGACTGAAGAGAGCATCACATTAAACTTAGGGCCTCATCATCCCAGTACGCATGGTGTTTTGCGCGTTCAACTCGAACTTGACGGAGAGATTGTCGTCGATGCCCAGCCTGATGTGGGGTTTTTGCATCGCGGTCTGGAGAAGCTGTCGGAACACAGGACCTATCAGCAGATCCTCGTTCTCACCGATCGTCTCGATTACCTGGCGGCTATGAGCAACAATTTCGGCTATGTTCTGGCCGTTGAAAAACTTCTGGAGATAGAAGTTCCCAAAAGGGCCCAGTATATCCGCGTGGCACTCGTGGAGTTGCAGAGGATTGCCAGCCATCTGTTCTGGCTGGGCACTCATGCGCACGATCTGGGCGCCATGACACCCCTCTTCTATATGCTGCGAGAGAGAGAAGATATCATGGATATCTTCGACGGCATATCCGGGGCGCGGCTGACCCCCAGTTTCATGCGTTTCGGTGGCCTGGCCGCCGATGCCGATCCCGATTTTGTGAAAAAAACTAAGAAACTTCTGGATGGTTTTTCCGGGAAGGTGGATGACTACGAGAGGCTTCTGACGGAAAACCCCATGTGGAAATCAAGGACCCAGGGCGTGGGGATGATGTCGACGGAGGAGGCTCTTAATACGGGAATATCCGGGCCCATGATACGGGCGACGGGGCTCGAATGGGATCTCAGAAAATCAAATCCATACTCATCCTATGAAGATTTCGACTTTGAAATTCCCACGGGTATCCGAGGTGATGTCTACGATTGTTACCGCGTCCGCGTGAAGGAGATGCGGGAGAGCGCCAGGATCGTCAGTCAGGCCATCGACGGTCTTCCCGAAAACGACGGTTCTCCCATAAAGGCAAAGGTTGTCAAATTTCCGGAAGGCGAGGTCTACCACAGCATCGAATCTCCGCGGGGCGAACTGGGATTTTATATTGTAAGCGCCGGTGGGAAGAGCCCCTTCCGTTTGCGGGTGCGTCCGCCTTCCTTCGTCAATCTTCAGGGTCTTAACAAAATGGTGAAGGGGAGGCTTCTGTCGGACGCCGTCGCAATCATCGGGATGATCGATATTGTCCTTGCCGAGGTGGACCGTTAGATACTGCGGATAAAATGAACTGTGTTTGAGGATTGAAGATAATGATTGTTGAGATTCTGTTACAAATCATAAAGATAATAGCGATATTCGCAGTTGTCATGGGATGCGTTGCCTATCTCACGCTCATGGAGAGGAAGTGCCTCGGCTTCTTCCAGATACGTCTTGGACCGAACCGCGTAGGTCCCTGGGGCCTGTTACAACCGGTGGCCGACGGGATTAAACTCTTCTTTAAAGAGGATATGACCGTTCTTCATGCGAACAAGTTCTACTTCATACTTGCTCCCGTTATATCCCTTGTGGCCGTATTGTTCTGCTTTGCCGTCGTTCCCTTTGCCGGGAATGTCTACATTATCGATATCCCCGTGGCGGTCCTCTACCTTATGGCCATATCTTCCATGGGCGTCTATGGCGTGCTGCTTGCCGGATGGTCATCGAACAACAAATACTCGGCCATGGGGGGATACAGGGCCACCGCCCAGATGATAAGCTATGAGATTCCCCTCGCCCTGGCCATCGTTGGCGTGTTGATACTGAGCCGTTCCATGAGTATAGTCGATATCGTAAACGCACAGAAGGGCATGTGGAATATCGTAAAACAGCCGCTCGGTTTTATCATATACCTGGTCTGCACCTTTGCCGAGACAAACCGCTGCCCCTTCGACCTGTATGAGTGCGAAAACGAACTCGTCGCCGGCTACCAGACGGAATATTCCTCCATGAAATTCGCCCTATTTTATATGGGTGAGTATGCCCATATATTCCTGGCATCATGCCTCATCACCCTCTTCTATCTCGGCGGGTGGAACGGTCCCGTTCTCCCTGCGCTGCTATGGTTTTTTATGAAGGTCTTCTTTTGCGCCTTTTGTTTCATATGGGTCAGGGCAACCTATCCCCGTTTTCGCTATGACCAGTTGATGAATCTATCGTGGAAGGTTATGTTGCCCCTCGCGTTTTTGAATTTAATAGTAACCGCAATTATTGTTGTCATGTTTTAGAAGGAGCCACAGGACGAGATGATTAAAGCCTTGATTGTGGGGTTGTTCACCACTCTTAAACATTTTTTCAGAAGATCGATTACGATGAAGTATCCGGAGGAAAAGTGGACTCCCCCCGAGAGATTCAGGGGAAGACATGTCTTTCTTACGGACGACGAGGGGAAACCGCTGTGCATAGCCTGCGGCCTCTGCGTAAGGGCCTGTCCCTGCGAGTGCATCGAACTGGAATCCGAGAAGAATCCCGACGGCCCAGGCAAGGTGGTGACAGGTTATTCTATCAACTATCTGCGGTGCTGCTTTTGCGGATTGTGCGTTGAGGTGTGTCCCAAGGACGCCATCCGGCAGGGTAAAGAATTTGAACTGGCCGCCTATGATAAGGAATCTTTAATAATGGATATGGACACTTTGCTCGACAAAGGGGTAAATGCGCGATAACGTGTCATTTCGAGTGAAACGACGTGTCTGCCGTGCCGGCACAGGCATGAATGGCAGAGTAAACGAAGCTGACTTTTTACAAAAGCACGGGCTTTTTTAACAAATAAACGCAGGATGAAAGAATGATAGAGCAAGCAGTTTTCTGGATATTGGGTGCAATCATGGTGGCGGGGGCGCTGGGCGTCATACTGATGCCCAACACGATAAACAGTGTAATGTCGCTCCTCCTTTCCATGCTGTCCCTGGCGGGTTTCTATATTTTGATGGGCGCGCACGTTGTCGCCCTCTTTCAGATCATAGTCTATGTCGGCGCAGTTCTCGTCCTCTTTCTCTATGTAATTATGCTCTTGAATCTGAAAGAAAAGGGATTGAAACTGCCCATGGAGGCGTCAACATGGGCAATCGGCGGAATGTCTCTGGGGCTCGTCTTCGTTGTCGCCTGGCTGTTCTGGCAATCCTTGAGAGAGACGGTTTTCACGGGCGATGCAGGCACGACGGATGCGCCCGCTACGATACATCAATTGGCGATTGATCTCTTCAGTCAGCACCTTCTGATCTTCGAGCTGACGTCGGTACTCCTGCTGGTGGCTGTCATAGGGGCTATTATTATAAGCAAGAAATAGAGGGAGATAGAGTTTTATGGGTTTTTATCACTATCTGAGCTTCGGCATTATATTATTTTCCATCGGTGTTGTCGGTTTTATAATCAGGAACAACACGGTTGTGCTGCTTATGTCCGTCGAATTGATGCTGAATTCCGTCAATCTGATATTCGTCGCCTTTTCCAGATACCTTCACGGTACCGAGGGTCAGGTTTATGTTTTTATTACCATGGCCATCGCCGCGGCGGAGGTGGCTGTGGGGCTGGCGATAGTCATATCCATTTACAGGCTTTTCGGAACACTCGATATCAGTAAAATTAAACTATTAAAGGGTTAAGATACTTATGTTGTTCAAAGCTATATACCTTTTACCCCTGTTGCCCGCGATCGGTGTCTTGATCAACGGCCTTTTAGGATCGCGATTCGGCGAGAGGGCCGTCGCCTTCGTTGCCTGCTCGACGGTGGGCATATCACTTATTCTTGCTATCGGTATGCTTTACCAGATGTTAATCGCAGACCCCGCGCAGAGGGTGGTAACCTCAACCCTCTACCGCTGGATATCCGACGGAAGCCTTCAGATAAATATAGGATTTCTTATCGATCCCCTCGCGATGGCAATGATCATGGTAATCCTCTTCGTGGGCTTTATTATTCACTTCTATTCCATCGGATATATGGAAGGGGAGCCGGGATATCGCAGATACTTCGTCTGCCTCAATCTCTTCATATTCTTCATGCTGGTACTGGTTATGGGAGACAACCTGATTCTGACCTTTGTGGGATGGGAAGGGGTCGGATTGTGCTCCTATCTCCTCATCGGTCACTGGTTTCACAAGAAGTCGGCATCCGACGCGGGCAGAAAGGCATTTGTCGTCAACAGGGTAGGGGATTTTGGTTTCATGCTGGGAATCCTCCTGGTGATCGTAACCTTTCATACTGTCAGCTTTGCAGAACTCAAGACAATCCTGGCGGGCAGTCACGGTATACCGGCGGCGACGCTCACCATTATCGCTCTCCTCCTCTTTACCGGAGCCATGGGGAAATCGGCGCAGTTTCCACTGCATGTCTGGCTTCCCGATGCGATGGAGGGCCCCACGCCGGTATCGGCCCTGATCCATGCGGCAACAATGGTCAATGCGGGTGTCTACTTCATGTGTAGAATATTTCCCTTTCTGCAGCAGGCGCCCTATGTGCTGCCCATTATTGCCTTTGTCGGGTTGCTTACGGCGGTCTATGCGGCATGTTGCGCCGTCGGCCAGAAAGATATCAAGAAGGTTCTTGCCTATTCCACTATCAGTCAGATCGGTTACATGTTTATGGCCGTGGGATGCGGAATCTACATTGCTGGAATGTTTCACCTTGTCGCCCATGGCGTATTCAAGGGTCTTCTTTTTCTCGGATCGGGTGCGGTTATTCACGCCGTCAAAGGAGAGCAGGACATCGCGAATATGGGTGGTCTAATAAAGACCATCCCGGTCACCTCCTTCACCTTTTTGATCGGCCTGCTCGCTCTTGCCGGCATTTTCCCGATGGCGGGATTCTTCAGCAAAGATGCTATAATCATGGGCGGCTATGAGCGGTTCGGCATCGTCTACTGGCTCTTCGGTTTCGGCGGCGCCGTCTTGACGGCGATATACTGCGGAAAACTTTTCGGCATCGCCTTTCTGGGAGAGACGAACTTCAAAGGGCATATCCACAAACCGAACTTTTTCTTCAACGCGCCCCTGGTGATACTGGCATTTTGCGCCGTCGTTCTCGGGATTCTGGGACTTCCCATGTTTACAAAGAATACCTATTTTGCCAAATTCATGTCGTCCTCCTTTAACCTTGGTGCGGGTGGTCACGCAGCCCAGGGGCACGGAATATCACTACAAGTGGAAATCATACTTACACTTATCGTTTCCGTCTTTGCCATTGCGGCTGTAGCGCTCGCCCTCGTCATATATTCAAGGCACAGGAAGAAAGCGGTTGGCTTTGAAGCGAGACATGCCGGGCTCATGACAGTTCTCTTTGAAGGTTTTCTCATGGACAAACTCTATGACACGATCTGGGTGAGACCGCTGAAGTGGATATCGAAGAACAGCAATGAAGTGGTTGATCACAAGATTGTGGACGGAGCCGTCAACGGCACGGGGAAGGTCGCCATGGGCACAGGAAAATGGCTCGCGGCGATGCAGGCGGGATATGTGCGGCACTATGCAGTGTCCATTGTCTTTGGGGTAGCTGTTTTTGTTGGTATAACGGTAATGCTCTTATTTTAAAGGAATAATTACTCCCTTTCCCTTGATGGGAGAGGGTGAAAAGGAATTGTATTTGAATTAGTTACTCCCCCTCCTGCCAGTGGAGGGGAAAAGACACTTTTTACGAAAACATTAATAGACCGGGAATGAACTACTGAGGAAATGATCTCTATGGACATCCAAAATCTGCCGATATTAACCATTATAATCTTTCTTCCCTTTGTCGGAAGTATCGTAGTGCTATTCAATAGAGAGAGGATGTGGGTGCAGTCCGTATCGCTGGTGACGGCGCTGCTCAGTTTTATCACCACCCTCGTCCCCTTCTGGATCTTCAAGTCCGATGTCAGCGCCTTTCAACTGGAAGAATCGATTCCATGGATAACGTCACTCGGCATTTCCTACCACCTGGGGATCGACGGATTGAGTCTCTTTCTGCTCCCGCTGACAAGCTTCCTCACCGTGGCCTGTATACTCGTGTCATGGAACCACATAAAAGTGAAGGAACAGCTCTACTTTGTCATGTTCCTCTGGCTCGAAGCGGGTGTCCTCGGCGTCTTTTCAGCGCTCGATGTATTTTTGTTCTATATCTTCTGGGAAGTGATGCTCATCCCCATGTTTCTCATTATCCTTATATGGGGAAGCGCCAACAGGCGGTATGCCGCAATCAAGTTCCTGATATATACCATGGCGGGGAGTGTCTTCATGCTTATCGCCATCATCGTCATGGCCTTCTTGAATCAGAAGATGGGGAGCGGTTTCGGTTTCGATCTCATAGACTGGATCTCCCTCGATATTCCATTTAAACTTCAGGCCTGGCTCTTCGTGGCATTCTTTGTGGCCTTTGCCATCAAGGTTCCCATGTTTCCATTCCACACATGGTTGCCCGATGCACACGTGGAAGCGCCCACGGCGGGAAGCGTGATCCTTGCCGGGATTCTCCTGAAGATGGGTGTCTATGGAATGCTCCGTTTCTGTTATCCCCTCTTTCCAGATGCCGTCGTCTATTTTACACCCACGGTAATCGCGCTGGGACTCATCGGTGTTATATACGGGGCCTTTCTCGCCTTTGCCCAGACGGACATGAAAAAGCTGGTTGCCTATTCCAGCATATCCCACATGGGTCTTATCATTGTCGGCATATTCGCCCTGAACGCCACGGGAATAAAGGGCGGCATTATACAGATGGTGAATCACGGGCTGAGCACGGGAGCCCTCTTTATCCTGGTAGGCGCCATCTATGAAAGGAAGCACACAAGAGATATGGACAAGATGGGAGGCTTGGCGGCCAGGGTGCCTGTGCTGGCGACCTTCTTTATGATTATCATGCTTTCATCCATCGGGCTTCCCGGGATGAACGGTTTTGTCGGAGAGGTCCTCCTCCTTCTCGGCGCCTTCAAATTCAAGTGGTGGGTTGGAGCGCTGGGAGCGACGACATTGATACTGGGAGCCGTCTATATGCTCTGGATGTATCAGCGGGTCATGTTTGAAGAAGAGAGGAGCGGCAGTGACCTGGTCTTTTCCGACTTCTGCCTTCGCGAAAAGATCGTCATGGTGCCCATTGTAATCTTCATATTCTTCATAGGGCTTTTCCCCTCATTCTTCCTGGACAGGATGGTCACATCGACGGACAAACTGCTTTCATACATAAACAAACAGCCGGTCGTAGTTGCTATGATTGGCGATAACACTCAAATACATAATCAAGGACTAGAGGATGAATTTCGTTATACCAGACGTTAATCTCATAAGCTTATTGCCGGAAATTATTCTCCTTATATTTGCGACAATCCTGCTCTTTGTGCAGACCGGCTCCGAGAAAAAGAGGATATGTGCATTACTGGCCTTCATCGGGCTTGTGATTACACTTGTCATGGTCCCCTTTTACTGGGGAAAAGGGATAGAGGGATTCGGCGGACTGGTAATACGCGACAATTTCTCCCTCATGTGCCAGACCATGATAATCGTTGCCGTTCTGCTGGCGGTCGTCTATTCCTATCAGTATCTGGTCTTTGAAGATAAAAACATCGGCGAATACTACGCCCTGACCCTGACATCCGTCATGGGCATGAATATCATGATAACCGGCACGGACCTCATCGTCATCTTCCTGGGCATGGAGATACTGTCCATCTCGCTCTATGTCCTGGTGGCATTCTTCAAGACTGTTCGCGAAGGGATGGAGGCATCGGTGAAGTACATGCTTCTCGGCGCCTTCGCCTCGGCAATATTCCTGCTGGGAATTTCATTCTTTTATGGCGCATCGGGAAAGACGGCTTTGAATGCCTTCGTCATGCTTGATGGAACATCGGCGATGGCCATGCCCTTATTCTTTATGGGACTTTCCCTCATACTGGTGGGGCTCGGCTTTAAAATAGCATCCGCGCCATTTCATATGTGGGCGCCCGATGCCTACGAAGGCGCGCCCACGAGCGTAGCGTCACTCCTCTCCGTGGCGCCGAAGATTGCGGGACTGGCAGTAATCTTCCGCGTCGGTATTGGAATGGCGAAGTATTCTCCCGAGATAATGATGACCATCATCGCGTTCATGGCAGTAACCAGCATGATCGTGGGAAATTTCGCGGCCCTGAGACAATCCGGTCTGGTCAGAATGCTGGCCTATTCGGGAATCGCTCAGGTGGGGTATATGCTGATCAGTCTCCTCGGCATCAGGGAGGGGGGAGGATCGGCGCTCCTCTTTTATCTCTTTATATATGTCCTGATGAATATGGGTGCCTTCGGAATCGCGGTCCTCTTGACAAAGGAAAAGGACAAAAGGCTCCTCATTGAAGATATGAAGGGGCTTGCGGGACAGCATC
The DNA here is from genome assembly GCA_030603465.1 of Deltaproteobacteria bacterium. Taxonomy (GTDB): domain Bacteria; phylum Desulfobacterota; class Syntrophia; order Syntrophales; family UBA2210; genus JAFGPZ01. The sequence continues at coordinate 610 of JAUVXT010000076.1, read as the reverse complement.
CCATCATCGCCTTTACAATGGCGGTATTTTTGATATCCATGGCCGGAATCCCCCCCATGGGCGGATTTTTTGCCAAATTCTACGTCTTCAAACACGGCATCGAGGCGGGCTACCTCTGGGTGGTCATCGTCGCCATCATCACAACCGTCGTCTCCCTCTACTACTATTTCAGAGTGATCATCGTCATGTACATGACCGAAGAAGAGGAAAAGGGAATACTCCCGAAACATGCGGAAGTCAACCTCTTCAACGCAGTCCTGGTCGCCGTCGCCCTTTTGATAATTGTCCTGGGCGTCATACCGGGAAGCCTGCTCGAAATAGCTCAACACGCCGTTGCCTTTTAACTGCAGCAGTTGGATTGTCCTTCCTCGCAAAGAGGGGAATTATAAATGAATGCTGGAAATGTCCCCCTTTATTCTCTCTTGTCTGTAGTGTCTGAATTGCAAGCTCTAATTAAATCCAATTAAATCCTGTTGTCAACAAATAGAACTGTCCGGTTTTATAGCAAATGAATTGTCCACATTGTACTGGTCATGGAAAGCAGCGAAAGGCGTAGCCTGGAGCTGCTTTCCATGGTTAATTGATGAGCGGTGGACTTTCGCTGTCTCTT
>JAUVXT010000027.1 GCA_030603465.1 Deltaproteobacteria bacterium | reverse complement strand
ATCCTCAATAATTCCTTCAACCTCCGCGTGATATCTGTCTTTGGTGGTTTCGATATTTTTTCCGGCCAGTACCTTGGCCAGTGTTCCCATCATTCACCCGCCAACTCCGCCGATAATGTGATCGAGGGTGGCGGCATGCTCCTTTCGGGGTTCCAGGCCATAGAATTTTTTGATGCCGCCGTGGACGCCGTAAAAAACAGGCTCAGAGAAACCCTCTATGAGGGCCTTCCTGGTCGGTCCATCTTCACGATTGATCGTGATACGCGAGGTATGAACTATTTTTGACATAATAACCTCCTCATATTTCAAATTGAAATTGTGCTGTAATTTGTTGCTGAAAATTAAAAAGTTACTTTGTGTACTGCCCATGTCGGCGCATTCTCGCTGCAATTATAACACGCAAGTTGTTCCTTTCAAAGAATCTATTTCCAACTCTGAAGTTCGATAATGTTTCCCTCGGGATCGGTTGCGTAGACGAATGTGATGACTCCCACGCCGGTCACTTCCCGTGATACCACTTTTCCGACAGCGCCGCCCCCGTGCTGTCGCACCATATCGAGGGCAGTTGCCACGTCTTCAACCTCGAACGCGATGTGGCCGAAGCCCTCTCTATTTGCAGCGGGGGAGGGTTTGTCCACGTTCTGAGAATACCGGTAGATTTCAAGCGTAGTTCCCTGTTTTTCGCAGCCCGGCAGGGCAAGATGAACTCCGGAGAACCGGGCGTCTGTCACCCCCGTTCCTTTCTCAAGCCACGCACCCGAAAGATGACGTTCCGGCGGCACCCGTTTACACCCGAAGACATCTTCGTAAAACCGCGCCAGTCGCTCCCAGTCTTTCGCTATGATATTTGTGTGCTTATACCGTGCTTTCATAATTCACTTACTATTCTCCCTGTTCCTTGCATGTTTTATTAAGGCCGATGAGGGCATCGGCCCCTACATACAGTAGGGCCTGTTCCCCGAACAGGCCGATTCTGCTCAGGTCTGAAAAATATGCCCTCTTTTAATCGATCAAAGAAATCCCTCTTCGCTCCAAGAGCGATCCTTCAAGCCGGTAGAGATCAACAAAGGATTTGAGATAGGTTACAATCGTCTGGGTTTGCGAGATACGGCTTGCCAGGAGATCGCGCTGGGCTTGGGCGACGAGGAGTGTGGTCGATTTTCCGAATCGAAACTTTTCCGTCTCTATTCGCAATTTTTCTTTCTGGAGTGTATATGTCGCCTCTGTTGCCTCTATCTGTTTCTTTGCTCTTTCGACCTCTATATAGGCGGAACGGACATCCACTTCCGCGAGCTGCTTCAGATTTTCCATCGCCGCTTCCGACTGCTCTTTGGTGAGGGCGGCATTCCGGTGACGGGCCTTTGCAGCCTTGTTTGAAAAGGGGTATTCGAAGGTAATGCCCGCGTAGGCGTCATAAGAATTTTCATCAAGATCGCGAAGGGAACTGCCGAAGGAATCCGAGTACCCCGTCTTACCGAGTGTAATAAAGAGATCCATTTTGGGCAGGATGCCGTTTTTCGTCCGCGCAATTTCTATGTCACCGCTATCGATCTTTAATTGTGCCTGATTGATATCGGGACGTCTGGCCAAAGCCAGGGCGACATGTGTATCAACTGTGTCCATCTTCGCATCGGGTACCACCGGCTGATCGGTGAGGGTTACATTTTTTCCCCAGATGTTTTTGTCAGGGGGGTTGAGGAGTCTTAATAGCTTCAGTTTTGTTTTTTCCAGGGTACTCCGGGCATTTATAAGGCCTTCCCGCCTCATGGCTATCTCCGCCATTGCCGCCACAAGTTCCGATTCGGGAAGTTTCCCGAACTTTATCATCTCATTTATTTCGTTTTTCTGTCTCTCGGCAAGCCTTAATGATTCGGTATATATTTCAATCTGGCGCTTTGCCAGGGCGTAGTCCCAGTATGTATTCTCTATGTCGGCAACGAGAGACTCGGAGAAGCCGCGCACTTCGTACCGGGACATGCGTGTGTTAAGGCGGGCCTGGCGTATCTTCGCGAGATTATAGTCGAGGTCTCTCCCCCTTAAAAGCGATTGAGTTACACTTACCCCGAGGCGTGTAGAATTAAAGTCGCTGTAGAGGTCGGACCATGACAATTGTGACGAAAGATTGACCTCCACATCTGTGCCGGTAGGATAAAATCGCGAAACGTTCACCTCGGTGTCTGTGTCGCCGCTTTCGATTTCCCTTGCCGATCTCGATTGCGTTTTTGCCTTTTCCTGAGTAACGGATACGTCACCGCCAATAACCGGGCTGAAGACGGCATTTTCCTGATCTTCCAGCGTTTTTTTAATTTCCGGTGTCAGTTTCTCAACTCTCAGTGAACGGTTATTGTCGAGGGCCATCATAATGGCCCCCTGCACCGATATTTTTAGAGGACCCTTTTCCGAAGCAATATCAGGGGATGCTTTGTCTTTACCTCCCACAAGAGGGACAGGTTCCTTTGAATTCAAGGTCCCGGCGGAACTTTGTGCCGGTAAAAAGAGTATCGAAACTAGGCACAGGACTATAATGGAGGAAAATATCTGTATCTTGTTATGTCTTCGCATCTGGAATTTCATTTCCTCCGTTTGCTCTCGAAAAGCAGGTACATGGAAGGTACGATCAAGAGGGTGATCAATGTGTCGCTCGCAAGACCACCGATAACTGCACGGGCCAGGGGAGCCTGAACTTCTCCCCCCTCTCCGAGACCGATAGCCAGCGGCATCATCGCCAGAATCGTTGTCGTGGCCGTCATCAATATGGGGCGGATGCGTCTCTTCCCGGCCTCTTCTACCGCCTCTCGGAGGGGCATATTATCGCGCCGGCGGAGGAGGTTTATGTGGTCGACGAATAAAATGGCGTTATTTACCACGATGCCGCCCAGTAGTATGCATCCGATGTAGGACTGAATATTGAAGGTCGTATGCGATAACAGGAGCATCAGAATAACTCCGATGACGGCAAAGGGGACGGAAAACATGACAACAAAGGGATAGCGGAACGATTCGTAGAGGCTAGCCATAACCATGTAAACGAGTAACAGGGCAAGCATCAGGCTGAATAACAATTCCCTGAATGCCTTCTGCTGCTCTTCATAATCGCCCCCGAAGGAGATGGAGAAGTTTTTGGGTACGACAATAGAACGGAGCCCTGTCTGTATGTCGGAGAGAATAGAGCCCATATCCCTTCCGCTGATATTTGCCGAAAGAGTAACGATCCTCTCCTGATCTTTTCTCTCTATTCGCACCGGTCCTTTAAAGGGGATGGATTTTACCACATTCCTTAAAACAACCGGTTCACCCGCGGAGTTGACGATGGTGAGATCAAAGATTTCATCGGGGTTCATTAACTCGGCGTCCTTTATCTTGACACGGATGTCGAATTCGTCGCCCCCTTCCCGGAAGTAACTGGCCCGTGTTCCCGATAATACTGTCTGCAGCATGTTTGCGATCTGTGATATCGTGAGATTCATGTCTGCCGCCTTCTGGCGGTCGATAGTAATGATTTCTTCCGGGTTGCCCGTATAGGTGCTGATCGTGATGTCCGTGACGCCATCGATATCCTGGACGATTTCTTCTATCTTTTTTGCCAGGACGTTTGAGGTTTCAAGATCGTACCCCCTTATCTCTATCTGCACCTTTTCCGTATTGCCGCTCGTCATGCGCAGGAGAAACAATCCCTGGCCGGCCCGTGTCTTTATGGCGACGCCGGGAATCTTCGTGAGTTTACGGCGCAGATCGGCGGCAACCTTATCGCTTGACCGGATGCGTTCTTTCCTCGGGATCAGGGATATTCTCATGGTCCCGGAGTGAGATCCCCTTGAACGATAGCTTCTTCCCCCCACACTGGCCACCATGCTTTTTATTTCGGGAACTTCATCCGTTACTATCTTTTCAATTGTTTTGAATTTTTCATCGAGGACGTCGAGCTTTGTGCCCACATCCATTTCTCCCGTTATTCGCACCTCGCCTTCGTCTGTGGAGGGCATAAATTCCACGCCGATGGAGGGTATGAGAAAGAGACTCGATCCGAGGACTACAAGAGCGGCTATGAGAACAATCACCGTATGATTCAGGGCATAATGCAGAAGTTTCTTGTAGCCATCTTCCATCTTTGTGAAAATAAGGCCGCTTGCCAGATAGAGCCGGGTTGCAAGGGTAGAATTAGATCCATTTCGTGTCAGGTGTAGGAGTTTTGCCGACATCATGGGCACCATGGTAAGGGCCACCATGAGGGAACATATAAGGGCGAAGCTTACCACATAGGCGAGTTGCTTGAAGAGAATTCCCGACATTCCTCGCACAAAAATGAGGGGAAGAAAGACGGCAAGTGTTGTAAGGGTGCTTGCAATGATGGGCGCCGTAACCTCGGCAGTTCCTTTGACCGCGGCTTCCTCGGGTCCTTTGCCCGATTCCCTGAGACGATAGATATTCTCGAGTACCACGATGGAGCTGTCCACAAGCATCCCTATGCCTAGCGCCAGCCCGCCCAGCGTTATGATATTGAGCGTGAATCCCGAGAAATACATGAGGGAGAAAGTGGCAATAATGGATATCGGTATGGCAAGCGCGATGATTATTGTGCTGAGAAGGTTACGCAGGAAAAAGAGGAGCACGAAGATGGCCAGTATGCCGCCATAGACGGCCATTGAGCCGACATTGGTGATTGAATGTTTAATATAGCTCGACGTATCAATAATAGGCGTAATCGAAATCTTGGGGATATCACGGTTTATCTCTTCAATCTCTTTAAGTACTTTCCTGGCAACCTCAACTGTGTTTTTCCCGGATTGCTTGCGGATTCCCAGGCGAATGCCCTCCTGGCCATTGACCCGGATAATGCGGGAGATCTTTGCCCATGAGTCCTCCACCCTGGCTATGTCTTTCAGCTGAATCGGGACCCCCTGCCGCATCGCGATCACCGTATTTTGCAATTCATCGAGGGTGGTATATTCGCCGGATGTGCGCATTTGAATCTCCAGGTTCCCCCGTTCAATCGTGCCCGCCGGGAGCTTTACATTCCCCGATTTAATCTGGCTGAGGATTTGATCGAGAGACAGAGCCATGGCCTTTATCTTGTCGGGATCGAGATTTACATGAATTTCTCTGTGCAGGCCGCCCCATATGTCGAGGGAGGCGACACCGGGAACACGCTCGATGCGATGTTTGACCTGAGTGTCTATTATGTCGCGGAGTATCGAGGAATTTAACTTACTTGAAGCGCCCATGATAAGGATGGGAAAGTTGGCTATATCGTATTTACGCAGTGTCGGCCTTTCCGCGTCGTCGGGAAGCCGGCGAATGACACGATCCAGCCGGTCGCGGATGTCATTTGATGCGGTATCGAGATCCGTTCCCCATGAAAACATTACCCTGACGTCGCTGGTCCCCTCGGCCGAGATGGAAAATATCTCTTCCACGCCGGGGACGGCGCTCATGGCTTCTTCTATGGGACGGGTAATCAGTTCCTCGGTTTCTTCCGGGCTCGCGTTTTCGTAAGTGGTGCGAATGGATAATGTTGGATAGGTAATATCGGGCATGAGATCGACGGGCAGATGAATCAGCGACACAATTCCGAGGATGATTACAATCAGTATTGACATTAATGTCAGTATAGGGCGGTGAACTGCAAGGCGAGAAAGGTTCATGTATCTTTATCCCTTATGATTATCAGCTTTGGCGTCTTTCTTTTTTCCCGGTGCGGGTTTCTTCTGTGTACCCGGAAGCAAGACAGGCGCGCCATCCTCGAGGAGATGCTGTCCCATGGTTACGACGAATCCCGAAAGGGGAGGACTCATTACCTCCGCATGGTCACCGTTAATAATTCCCAATTTAAGAGGAATGAAACGGGCCTTCATGGCCTCTCTGTCTATCAGAAAAACTCCCTGGCTGTCGTCGCGTTTTGCAAGGGATTTTATGGGCACTACTGTGGCGTCTGTGTGCCTCGCGAATTCAATTTCAACCCTCACAAACATGCCCGGTTTTAAGAGCCATCGAGGGTTTGAGGCCATGATCTTCACCCGTGCCTGTCTGGAGGATTCCTTCAGAATAGGTGATATCCGTTTAATCGTGCCATTAAATATTCTGTCGGGGAAGGCGTCTGTTGTAAGAGTCGCCTGTTGTCCTATCTTGATTCGGGGGTAATCACGTTCGATTACATGGATGACAGCGGTCAAAGGATTGATGCTGATAATGGACACAATGGGGTCGTTCGATTTAAGCATGGCCCCTTCATCAACAAAGCGTTCGCCGACCACCCTGTATTCTTTTCCGTTTTCCCATGAGGCCCTTATCCTGGTGTATCCCAGCCTTACAGTCGCCGCCCTGAGGGCCGCTTCTTTCTGGGCGAGCTGCGCCATCAGCACCTTTTCCTTGGCCTCCTTTGCCTTGTATTGTGCTTCCGCGACATCGAGCTCCGATTCGGATACAATCTTTTTCTCCCGAAGGGCCTTTGCCCGGTCATATTCGCGTTGGGCAAGACTGAGGGTGCTGCGATTTTCCTCGATATTTGCCTTTGCCACATCAAGCTCCGCTTTGGCCTGCTCTACCTGCTGGACAAACTCATCGTCATCAACGCGGGCAATCAACTTGCCTTGTGAGATCCGGTCTCCAATATCCACAAAGATTTTTTCCAGACGCCCTGAAATCTTTGGAGCCACGATGAATTGAGAATCGGGTAACAGTGTGCCGCTGAAGGTTCCCGTATCTCTGATCGTGGTTTTTTGCACCGGCGCCGTTTCTACCGCCACAGAGGAATTTCTTGGGCGTTTTGTGGGTTTTGCAGTGGAGGAATCTTTTTTATAGTAAAAATTCCAGCTTAAAAGGGCAGCGATTATAAGTACAATGAAAAAGATTATTTTTTTATTCATTTTCCTCTTTTTATTGAGCTTTCTGTTTGAACTGAACAGCGAGTGCATACCCCGCTGCTTGCGGCGGGGATCTTCAACCCTAAAAGTATTAACCTATTAGCCGATTTTTTATTGAACTTCAATCTATTAATTTTAGGGAGGGAATATTTTGACTCTGAACGACCATGTTTATCGGCTGGTATGGAGCGACACCGGAACACCGGCCCGAGTAAAGCATGAGGTTAGAAGATTACAATTATTAAAGGGGAAAGTGCAGAAATGAGATAGCCGTCAGGCTCTCATCAGGAACAGATGCACAGCCTTTCGTTGAAATCTTCGGGGCTGAACCGGTATTCCTGCGTGCCATGGCACTCTACGGAAAAGGAGGCGCAAACGCTGCCCATCCTGGCGCACTGCTCGATATCCTTACCCTGTACCAGACCGCTGATAAGGCCGCCCCGGAACGAGTCTCCCGCGCCTGTGGGGTCAACCACCTGCCTTGCCTTGCCTGCAGGAATATTCACCTCGCCTTCTTGTGTGTAGAGCTGCGATCCCACTTCTCCCAAGGTGGTGATGATAGCACCTGCGCGGTTAAGTAATGCCTTTTTGTCCAACCCGGTCTTGCTCATGACCAGTTCCATCTCATAATCATTGACGACCAGTATCCTGCACCCGTCTATTGACTGGATTAGGTTTTGCGCATCCAGCATTGGCAGTGCTTGCCCGGGGTCGAAGATATAGCCGATCCCCTTTGCCTTGCAGGCGCGAGGATAGTTCACCATGTCATTAAGGTTGCCTGGCGAGATGATGAGTATGGTATCATCCGGGTCGAGATTGTCAAAATCCAGTGCGGAAGTGTACTTCATGGCGCCCGGGTGGAACCCGGTTATCTGGTTGTCTGCCTGATCGGTGGTTATGTAGGCGCTAGCCGTAAAATCGTCTTCGATGATGCGGATGGACTCGGCAGAGATCCCATTCCTGGACAGCTCTTCGAAATACCGTTGGTAATCATGGCCGATAGCGGCAGATATGACAGGTTTCTCGCCCATCAGGGTCAGTGCATAGGCGATGTTGCCTGCTGTACCGCCGAATTTCTCCGTCATGCCGTTCACCTGAAAACAAACGTTCAAGACATGTACTTTATTGGGAAGGATATGGTCTGAGAAGTATCCGGGAAAGTCCATAATTCTGTCGTATGCCAGTGATCCGGAGACAATGATTTTCATAGCCGTACTCCTTTAAGTTATCTCTACCGTACTGCCGGCTAAATGAACCGACCACTCGTATGCCGAGTGTTCGGTGGATTCAAATGCCATGCGTGCGTCTTCTATGACGCGCTCATGTTTAATCATGCACACAGGCCATCGGGGAATGCCAAGCGTGATACCGCAGTTATCGTTTATACGATAGGCCATAAATCCCTTTTTTTCGTACACCTTGACAATACCTCTCCTGTCAGACCTTTGCAAGCCATTTCTCGCTGCTTACGGCGGGGTTAGCGAACGAATATAAAATAAGAAAATTCCCTACCAGTCGGAGATTTCCAGCAACTTGTTGCGGGGAGCTTCAATTGGTCATAATGCATGAAGTTTACATAGTAGAGCTATCGTTCTATCAGATATGTGAACTTTGAAAATTATTAAGGGAATTACGATATACGAAAAGTATCTTGATTTTTTATATAGGTACAAAGGGGATATTTAGACTTTTAACGTACTTTTCAGCGGGCGCGGCTTTTTGCGTTCCGCTGGAAAAGGTTAGCCCCATAATACCTTTATGCTAAAGATGGAAATTACAAAGGTTGCTAACAAAAGAATTATAAAGCTTATTATGATAGTAGAGGTTGTTTTTAGTAAGCTGAATTTATATAAAGTAATAATGCCATACCCCAAAATGAAATAATGCCAAGCAGTAAAAAATATAAATAATATTAAAAATGGTATCAACGGAAACTTCACCGGACTCATAAACAAAAGAACAGCCATTATTATTAACGCTAAAATTATAATAGGAATGGCTGCACAAGTGGTAATAACTTTGGTATGAGAAGATGAACTCTTTCCCCCAAAAACTCTGGAAACAAAACTTATGATATATGCATTGAGATAAACTATAGACCAGCCCATTAAAAGGGATTCTAAAAGAAATGATATGGGTCGCTCTTCAAGCATAAAGAGACCTTTTGACCTTAATACTTCTTCTTGCACAATATATGCAATCATTAAAATTATTCCATAAGCCCAAGAGACAAGAAACAATCGTTTCAACCTTTTGGGTTCTTCTAATAATTGAGAAAGTGTTGATTTTGGAGATTTAATTATATTGAGAAACCACATTACTACCTGCCCTTTCTATTCACAGGAAAAGATTTGGTTGGCTAATGCAAAAATCAGCAGTGAGTGTAGCGGAGTCTGCTGGATTGGTTTGTTCAGGCGATTTAGTAATATGAGCATGAAACTTATTGTGTTATTTCTATCTATATATTTGTACATGTTTTTAACTCTTTGAATATTTCAACAGGGCAACAATAAAAGCACCGATAGTTCCAATACTGATAAGAATTTTCGCCCAATTTTTACACCAAAAAGACCAAAGTTTATTTAATAAAACTTGATAAGGTTCGTGCCAAAAACTTTTCATATATTTAGGTTGGCAATATAATGTTCCAAATGCTTTATGTTCTTTTAATTCTATGCCACTAAAAACACAAACGATCCATTTTCTAATAGGGAATATAGCTTGATATAAATAATACAAATTTGATCTTTTTAGTAATTCGTAATTTATAGCTGATATAATTGCTTCGTGGGTTGTGTAATTTTTGATGTTGCTGAATGCTTGGTGTTGTTTGTTGTTTTTGCCATGTTGTATTATTTCTTCTTTGAAACGACGCAATTCTTTGTTCGATGCAGCTTTGAACTTATCAAGATAATGGTTTAGATTTGTTACTTGGAAATTTGATGTGACAAAATCGATATCAAACATTGTATTCATTTTTTTATACCACATTAAATAGACAGTTTTCTGTATAAAAACCAAACACAGTTATTAGAGCTGTACAAGACACCTCGAAACAATTTTAAGTGTGCAATGCTAAATAACTGTAATAGTTGTATTTGTAAGAGCTGTCTTTACTTGTCATGGGGTTTTATGCAGATCTGTATAAAACCCCTGGAATACCGTCTGACACGCACAAAAAACCCCGCCACACTATGTGAGTGAAACGGGGTATGTTTTTTGGTCAGATCATAATTCCCTCTTTTTTAACGTTAAAGAATTAAGACTCCGAATTTGATTCATGTTATGATTTACATAACAAGCTGATCTTCACCCCGATAATACGCTAATTAGATAAAAAGTCAAGAAAGAAACTATTGCCGGAAGGCTATCATGAATGTTAAGAAATAAGAGGAAAATTATAACGGTACGGCAGCACTTTGACACCTTAAATAAAGGAGGGAAAAATGGCGCTCAACATGGACGCAATCGGAAAAGGGATTGGTCCCCTCACGAAGGACTATGACTGGAAGGATGTAGTCCTTTACGCTCTGGGGGTGGGGGCCGGATTCGATGATCTTAATTACACCTATGAAAAAGATCTCAAGGTCATTCCAAGTTTTTCAATAGCGGCGATATTCGATTTTCTTGGCGAAACGGCTGCTGCCTCTAATGTTAATCTCGCGGGTATCCTTCACGGGGAGCAGGATCTTATTTTTCATAATCCTATCCCTTCATCGGGCACCCTCAAAACGGAAGGCAGGATTACCCATTATTATGACAAGGGAGAGAAGGGCGCCCTCGTTGTTGCCGAAAGTGATACCCGGCATTCCAATGGTAAAAAGCTTTTTACCAACACCATTACTTTCTTTGGACGTCTCGACGGCGGATTCGGCGGGGAAGAGGCGCCCAAGAATACCGTTTCCATACCGGATCGTGACCCCGACTTTGTCATAGAAGACAACCCATCACCCGACCAGCCTCTCATATACAGGCTTTCCGGGGACATATTCCAACTTCATGTAGATCCTGAATTTGCCAGGATGGTCGGTTTCGAAAAACCGATAATGCACGGCCTGTGCACGCACGGGTACGCCTGCCGCGCCTTGATGAAAAGCCTGGTTCCCGGTGAACCTGAAAAGGTAAGGAGGCTGACCTGCCGCTTTACGAAGACGCTATATCCGGGTGAGCCGATCAGGACTGCAATATGGAAAACGGAAGGGGGCAGGGCTCTCTGGCAGACGATTAATGCGAAAACCGGGGATGTGGTTATAGATAAGGGTGTTTTTGAATATGGTGACATTCCTGAAGACAAGATCCGCTTTGACGACCGCGTAGCGATAATAACGGGCGCGGGCGGCGGTCTTGGCAGGGTTTATGCCCTGGAACTTGCGAAACGGGGTGCGAAGATAGTTATCAACGATGTTGGAGGCGCCCGCGACGGTACCGGCGATGGTTCCGGGGGCCCCGCGGACAAAGTCGCGAAAGAGATAGAGGAACTGGGAGGCGAGGCGGTAGTCAATTATGACACGGTCACCACCGTAGAGGGAGGCGAAAACATTGTAAAGACAGCGATTGACGCCTTCGGCAGGGTGGATATTCTGATAAACAATGCCGGCATATTGCGCGACAAGAGTTTCATGAAGATGGAGCCTGAGAACTGGCATGCCGTTTTAGATGTTCATCTCAACGGGGCCTACAATGTGACGAGACCCGCCTTTCAGGCAATGAGAGAGAAGGGTTATGGTCGAATCATCATGACGACATCGGCTGCGGGACTCTACGGCAATTTTGGTCAGACCAATTACAGCTCTGCAAAGATGGGTCTTGTGGGATTTATGAATACACTGAAGCTTGAGGGGAACAAATACAATATCAAAGTAAATACGGTGGCGCCCGTGGCGGCATCGAGATTGACGGCCGACATACTGCCACCCGACCTGATGGAAAAGATGAAACCCGAATACGTGGCACCCATCGTCCTCTATCTCTGTTCGGAGGAATGCTCCATCACCGGAAATATATATAATGCGGGGATGGGTGCGTACAACAGGGTCGCGATCATGACCGCTCCCGGTACCATCCTGGGCGATGGAAAGGCGGCTGTCGCTGTTGAGGATGTGGCCAAAAACTGGGAAGCGATATCAACATTAGAGGGCGCAAAAGAGTATGAAAATCTCAACGAAGTCATCGGTAGTTTTCTGCAGGCCTTTGAACCAAAGGGAGAGAAAAAGAAGAACACCGGTGGCGGAGAGATAAAAAGCGTGAAGGGTGTCTTTGAAAAAATGCCCTCCGCCCTCAATGCCGCGGCCGCGGCCGGCGTGGAAATTATATTCCAGTTTTCAATATCCGGAGAAAAGGGAGGAGACTGGTATTCGGAGATAAAGGGAGGAGCCTGCAAGGTAAGTGAAGGTGTGAACGAGAAACCTGTCTGTACCATAAAGATGGACGGGGAGGACTTTCTTTCCATGATAAATGGCGAGCTGAACGCGATGAAGGCCTATACATCGGGCAAGCTTAAGATAGAAGGGGATGTTATGAAATCCCAATTGATCGAGAAGCTGTTCAATTTTTGATTGTTGATGGGGTAATCTTGATGCTCCGGTAAAAAGTCAAAAAATGCCGTTTTTTGTCATTCCAGAGAAAACTGGAATCCAGTAATTTCAATATGTTTTGGATGCCGTATCAAGTCCGGCATGACGTTTTTGGGACTTTTTACCAGTCCGTCAATCTTGATAGTTTCTCAAAAAGTTAAGAAGACTTTTTACGAAACTATCAAGCTTTGGGGTGATGATTGTTTTATAAACTTTATGATTTTATCCCTTCCATATACCTTTTGATGATCTTGAGAATGGTACCGGTATTTCTTTTTGCGCCTTCAGTTATTTCCTGCATGGTGAGTGGTTTGTCGACAATGCCGTGGCAGTAATTGTCTATGGAGCAGATTGTCGCATAGGGAAGATCGAGTTCGCAGGCGACTACCGCTTCGCTTGCCATCGTCATTCCGACTATGTCGGCGTAATCGGCCATCATTCTTATCTCTGCCTTTGTTTCGAATCTTGGTCCCGTGGTCTGCCAGTACACTCCTTCCTTTAGGACATCAATTTTGCAGTCATCCGCCGAGTCGATTATTTTTCTGCGAACCTCTTCATCGAGTGCGGGTGTAATGTGAAGGGCCTTACTTGTAACTGTTGTCGGTGTTCCCGAAACGGCGATAAAATCGTCCGGTATGGCGAGCATTCCCGGTTTCAAGGTTCTTTTTAGCGATCCTGTGGAGTTTATCCCTATCACTTCTTTCACACCAAGGTCTTTTAACGCCTTTAGATTTGCCTGATTATTGATCATGTGAGGAAGTATATGGGTATCGCGGGAATTGCCGTGTCTCGGTATATATATGAAGTTATCGGAAATAAGAACCAGCGCCTTCCCGAATTCCGTTTCCACTACCTTTTCTTCCCCGATTTTGAATTTTTTTTCATCCAGAAATATCGTACCGGAGATAATTCCCAGAGATTGCATATTGTCTATCCTCCATGAACTCGGTATTTTCATTCCTGCCCGTACCGGCGCCGGCACGGCAGACAGGTCGACTGCAGATACACGTCGTTTCACTCGAAATGTCAAGTTAAGCAGCCTTTTTACGAACACATTATTGATGATATCAAAATAGTTGATAAAATGAAATAGTGATTGACATAATAGTAAATAATTACTAGTCTACCAGGCAAAGATCGCTGGCAAGGAGTGTAAAAAATGGCAAATGAAGAAACATTGTTACATTTAAGTGACGGCACATTTGAGGATGAAATACTCAAATGTGATAAACCGGCCCTTGTTGACTGTTGGGCGCCCTGGTGCGGGCCATGCGTTACCCTTGGACCAATTGTTGAGGAACTGGCAAAAGAGTACGGCGACAGAGTAAAAGTTGCGAAACTGAATGTGGATGAAAATCAGGATACTGCGGCCAAATACGGTATAAGGGGCATTCCCACACTTCTTCTATTTAAGGCTGGTAAACTGGAAGACACAATGGTGGGCCTCGTATCGAAGGATCGCCTGGAAGACTTTGTAAAGAAAGTTCTATAGATATGCGTTTTGCCAAGATTCTTCTCGGTACAATTCTTTTGTTGACAGTGACAGGTTGCGGTCTTTTTGGTAGAGGTGATTCTCTCCAGAGGGCTACCCCGGGCGGTCTCTTTCAGCAGGGTTATGAGGACTACCAGGACGGCAGATATGAAAAGGCTGTCGAATCTTTTCAGCGGTTAAAAGAAGAGTATCCCCTGAGTAAGTTTGCCATTCTGGCCGAGCTGGGTATTGCCGATTCCTATTTCAGTAAAGGCGAATATATGGAAGCGGAGATTGCCTATAGCGACTTCATGGACTTCCATCCCACCAATGAAAACCTTCCCTATGTGATGTATCAACTTGGAATGTCTAACTACAAACAGATGCTTGTTATGGACAGGGATCAGACAGAGGTGCGTAAGGCCAGAGAGTCATTCGAAAGACTTATTGCCCGATTCCCCAGCTCTAAATTTGCCTTCATAGCGGAAAAGAGGTTAAGGGAATGCAGAAAAAGGCTGGGCGAACATGAGTTTTATGTGGGTAAGTTTTACTTTGGCCAGGGGGAGTACAAAGCTGCCTTGCTGAGATTCCAGATAGTGGAGAGTGAGTATGCAGGCCTGGGCCTGGACTATAAAGCCAGCTACTTCCTCCATGAAACAAAAAAACGTCTTGCCGAGCAGGAGAAAGAGAAAAACAAAAAGTAGTTAATCCACCCTCCTGTCATGTCAACGATGCTTTGTTATTTCGAAGGAGTCTTCACGACTGAGAAATCTTAGATTTCTCCCTGCGGTCGAAATGACATTTCTTGATTGACACGACACTCCCCGGTCTGTTCTTATCTATTGTATCTTCCGCGCACCTTTCCGGTGTTTGAGATGAGTCGACAATGATGTGACAATTTTCAGGGAACTTATCTATTTTCTCAAAGTCGCCTTTTTGTGATTCAAAAATTTTTCACCTTCCGTCCGAGGCCTCCTTTAAATCGCATGCCCTCGCGTTCAGCCTCTCTTTTACGATATCCTCGGGACAGACGCACTCGACGATAAAAAAGTCTGCTTGGAGCGTTTTGCTTTGCCGTCCAAAAACTTGATACTCCTTGACCGGAAAAATATACTGTACTAATTAGGGTATCTGATCATACAATCAACAGCATGGATAGAAGAGTGGTTGAAAAGCCGTGTTAAATATTAACGATACGCGTCACTATTACATGTATCAACCTGTAAATTTAATAAATGGATGACCTGATGGCGCCATTTGTCATGTAAAAAGTGGAAGGATTAAGGGGGTGTTCCAATGAAACATTTCGTTGTTCGATGGTTCATACTTGCCATTGCCATCATTTTTGCCTCTTATGTGCTGGAGGGGATACATGTGGCGAGTTTCTTTTCGGCCTTTTTTGCCGCGGCCTTTCTGGGCCTGTTGAACGCCTTCTTCCGACCCATACTCATCATAATAACGCTCCCGATAAATATACTGAGCATAGGACTATTTACATTCATAATAAATGCGCTTTTATTGAAGATGGTTTCGGGTGTCATCGCGGGTTTTGAAGTCCATGGTTTCTGGACGGCAATCTTCGGCGCACTCATTATAAGCGCCGCAAACTGGTTTCTCAGCTCTTTTCTGCAAAGGCAGAAATATAGTGAGCACGTGGAGAAAGAGGAAGATGAGACCGGTGAGGATTATATCGATTTGAAGAGGAAGGATGATAAGTGGGAATAAAAAATCTGACGCCGGCTATGCGTCAATACCTTGATGTAAAAGAGCGGCATAAGGACTGCATCATCTTTTTCAGGATGGGTGACTTTTACGAGATGTTTTTCGAGGATGCGGTAACGGCCTCCAAGGTGCTGGAGATTACCCTGACATCGAGAAACAAGGGGAAGGAGGACAGTATTCCCCTCTGCGGTTTCCCCTATCATGCGGCCTCTTCCTATATCTCAAAACTTATAGATAACGGGTTCAAGGTTGCCATCTGTGAACAGGTGGAAGATCCGAAAGAGGCCAAAGGGATCGTAAAGAGAGAAGTTGTGCGTATTGTTACGCCGGGCCTGGTGGTCGATTCCTCAAATCTGGAGGCAAAGGAAAACAATTTTTTC
>JAUVXT010000175.1 GCA_030603465.1 Deltaproteobacteria bacterium | reverse complement strand
CGGTGCCCTCTATCACCACATTTCCGAAGGGCCTGCGCTCCGTAGTCGAACCGGTGAGATTTCTTCTGGACTCTTTTATGTTATAGCTCTGACTCAGTTTCAGATTAAAAAACTCTCTGTAACTTATGCCTCCCTCATCTCCCTTCAGCCTCGATATGAGTGTGTTGGTGAGCGCGTATGTCACTATGTTTGCTTCGCCGACGGAGCCAACAAAATCGGCCCTGTCCTCCTGATACACATGGGGTATGTAACTGTAGGTAATCTCGGGCCTCACGCCGTGCCGTATCTTGTCTATCCTCTCGCCACCGATGGTAAAAATCCTGTGAATCTCCGACGAAACAGTCGCGCCGAGTGTGTAGTATTCACGGCTGCCCCGTTTGCCACCCTGCGGCGTTGCTCCGTCAGCTTCACTATAGACGCTGTCCCATTTTGTCTCACGCAAACCCACCGACGGTGTAAATTCAAAATAGTCGCCATACCGCATGGGGAGGGAAAAAATGGGGTGGAGGTCAACATAATGGCCCCTGTACCCGATGTCTCTGTAGTAATAATCGTAATACGATTCCATTTCAAAATGAACGGGGGAATCGAATAGTGGCTGTTTGATGGCGGAAAAGGCGATCTCCGGATACTTCTGCAGTGTCGTGTCATTGGAATAGCTCTGGAAATTATCCGTATACTGAACCAGGGCGGTCAGATTGAAGAGGTCCCAGTCCTTGACAAGCCGCGCCTTCGATTCGAGGGATGCGAGGGATTTATCACCCTCAAAGGAAACCTTCTTAAACCGTCTCTCTACCCCCTCCACATAATTGTCCAGATAGTAATTTGATGAGTCAAAGTCCTCGAAATACCAGTTGTCGGAGACCTTGACCAGATCCGTTCTCAGGTAGAATCCGGGGCTGAATGTCGTTTCATGATTCCAGTAGTATGACCAGCGTTCCTGGTCTTCCCTCCAGTCACGACTCATGGAATCATCTTCAAATCCACCCCTCATGGAGTCGTCCAGATAGTCGGTGTAAAAGGTGCCGAAAGAATTCTCACTGATATAATATCTGAACTCAACCCCCTCCTGGAAGCCCCTTTTATCCATGTACCTCTGGTAAAAGGTGGCGTCTGCATTTTCCGATATTGCCCAGTAAAAGGGTATTCCCAGGTCCCATCCCAGCTTATCGCGTGAATAAGAGATGCGCGGGTATAGAAGCCCCGTCTGCCTGGTCGTCTTGGCGGGGAATATCATGTAGGGGAGATATAGAACGGGAAGATTGTTGATCTGAAAGGTACCGTGCTTCACTGTCCCATAACCGTCGATGGTGACATCAAGCTCACTTCCTGTAAATTGCCAGTCCGGGCGGTCACCGTCACAGGTTGTGGCGCTGGCATCTTTCAGCGAATATGTCGCCTCCCCCGTTTTCTCAATCTCTTTTCCCCTGAGATAAAAGTGATTTTTACTTATGAAAAGGGTCCCGTCATTTACCTTGCCCTTCTTTGTATCGAGATTGAATCGGATGGACTCACCCGTCAAGGTATCCTTGTCGCTCTCAATAATAACGTTCCCCTCGGCAAAAGCGTCCTTCGTCACCTTGTGAAGTATCACCCTGTCAGCCTTCAGATATCCTCCACTGAAGGTAATAATAACATTGCCGTCCGCCCGATATATCTCTTTATCACTATCGTAGGAAATATTATCCGCTTCAATGTCCACCGGCCCTTCCGGAACTTTCCTTTCCAGAGCCCCCCACGCATCCGCATGACAGAGAAAGATAACCAAGAAAAACCACGTAAAAAATATTATGTCCCTTTTCTTCTTCACAGGAAATTCCTTTTCTGTTTCTTATAAGCGATAAATTTTCATCTAAAATAACGGCTTTACACGACAAACTCTTATCATAAAAAGCCTTTTTAAAAAAGATTAAAACTAAAGGAAATTTTTACCTCTTTCGCATTTAAGTTGATAATAACCTCGCATAAACACCTTTTCGCTTGAACAACTTTATTACGAAAGAAACAAACACTTTACCTCTCCCACGAGATAGATCGAACCTGTTACGCAAATCAGGTCTTCTTTCCCTGCAACAGAGGAAGCCCGGGCGATGGCCTCTTGAGAATCTTTTGCGATCTCGATATGACTGTGCAGCTTCCCTGCCAGCAAAGACATATCATCCGGATTCAAGGCTCTCTCATTTGAGGGGCTTGTGAGAATCATATGATCCGCGATCCCAGCCAATCTGCCCAGCATCTTTTTACAGTCCTTGTCAGCCAGAACACCAAAAACGCAGATCAGCCTTTCATATGAAAAATCGGTAGTGAGTGAGTTACAGAGCGCGGATATCCCTGCCGGATTATGGGCCCCATCTACCACAATCCTTGGATTGAGACTCACAGTTTCCAGTCTTCCTTCCCATCTGACCGTGCTTAATCCTTCAGATACGGCATTGTCGTCGACATCCAATCCCCTGGAGGCGAGAACTTCGACAGCAGCCAGAGCTAATGCGGCATTTTTAACCTGATGCCTGCCAATAAGGGGAAAGCTCATATCGCGATAGGTCTTATCGATGCCGTTATAAAATATTCTTCCCCCCTTCGTCTTCCTGATTTTCATGTCTTTCCCATACCTGAAAAGCCCGGCTCCCTTTTGAAGGCAGATATTCTCCAGTATATCAATTACAACCGGCCGATTTGCAGCCGTTATGCAAACCCCACCCCTCTTTATGATACCCCCTTTCTCCCATGCAATTGACCCGATAGTATTACCCAGGTATTCCTTATGCTCCAGGGAAACATTCGTTATTACGGATGCCTCGGGGGTCACAAGGTTCGTGGCGTCGAGTCTTCCACCCATACCGACTTCCAGCACCGCTATGTCCACACCCTCCAGATAAAAATACAAAAAAGCGAGGACCGTGGTGAACTCAAAATAGGTTAGGTCTTCTCTGGTCTTTGCCCGCACCACGTCTATGAGATTGCAAAGCCTCTCCTGAGAGATCATCCGGCCGTTCACCCTTATCCGCTCCCGAAAATCGATAAGATGCGGAGACGTGTAGAGGCCGATTTTTTTTCCTGTTTTCCCAAGAATGGAGGAAAGAATGGCAGCCACGGAACCCTTGCCATTGGTTCCCCCTATGAGGATTGACTTGTAGCGTATTTGCGGATTATTGAACTGTTTAAGAAGTCTGGAGGTGGGGCCAAGACCCAGATGGATCCCCTTATGACCTAACTTTGAAAGATATTCGAGAGAATCTTGAGATGCCATAGTTGTATAGAATGCGCCCTGCAATAACCCCTTATCGCGATTCCCATACCCATACCGCTAATTACGCATTATCACAAGAGGCTTGAACTGAACAGCGAGCGCATTCCCCGTTGCTTGCGGCGGGGTTAACGAGCGAATAAAAATAACAATTTTCCTTAACAGTCGGAGATTCCCCGCAACTTGTTGCGGGGAGCTTCAATTGAGGATAACATACTGTTTGATATCATGGGCCATAAAAAAGGCCATGGACTTCTAAAGCTGTGGAAGCAGAATCCATGGCCTGTATTTCCTGGATACTCATATCAGTCTTCCGTCATCTTATACATCTCATCTCCGGGACGAACTCTCTCCGGCACCTTGATGCCTATATAGTCGCCAACCGCCGCCTTATCGATCTTCTCATTGTTGATTTCCATCGTCTCTATCGTATCCTCAAAGTCGGTTGTATGACCCAGAAATTTAACGGTATCACCAACTGTAAGTTCTCCTTCCGTGATCTTAACCGCCGCAACACTCGGTTTTGCGAAGAACTTTACCACTTCACCTATCTTTTCTTCTCCCATGGTTGATCCTCCTTTATCGATCCTATACCGGAATGAATTTAATATTAGAACATACAAGCACTGGGTGAAGATTATAGCTTCCAGGAAGAAAAATCAAGAATAAAAAAGGCAAGGGTTAAAGCCTTGCCTTTTCTTATTCTCAAAATACCGGGTTGGTCTCTTATTTTGCCTTGGAACTCTTGTCTTTCTCTTTGTCTTTAACCTTTTTCACCTCGGAAATCAGTTCGACTACCGAAAGAGGAGCGTTATCGCCGTCCCTGTATCCTATTTTTATTATCCTCGTATAGCCACCCTGCCTATCGCTGTATCTGGAGGACAGCTCATCAAATACCTTCTTCGTAATCTGGCGATCTTTTATTAAGGACAGGGTCTGTCTCCTTGCATGCAGACTCCCCCTTTTACCCAAAGTGATAACCTTCTCTGCAACACTCCTGAGCTCCTTAGCCTTTGCATCGGTAGTAATAATTCTCTCATGCTTCAAGAGAGAAGTAGTCATATTATTCAGCATGGCCTTTCTGTGACTTGAGACCCTCCCCAATTTCCTTCCGGCCTTTCTGTGACGCATTACATTCAATTCCTTTCCAAAAAATATTACCCTTCCGTATCTTCACTATGAGGTGATACAGGAAAGTCTATCTTCATACCGAGACTCAAGTCCATTTCTGAAAGTATCTCTTTGATTTCGTTTAGAGATTTTCTCCCAAAATTTTTGGTTTTCAGCATCTCCGCCTCAGTTTTTTGGACGAGCTCTCCAATATGTCTTATGCCGGCATTCTTCAAACAGTTAGCAGATCTCACCGATAGTTCCAGCTCTTCGACACTCTTGAAGAGATTTTCATTAACCTGATCCTTTTCTTCCTCTTTTTCCGCTGGTTCATCCGCTTCTTCTTCGATTCCATCATCCTGTATAAAGACGTCCAATTGCGCGCTCAATATCCTGGCCGCATAATCAATGGCGTCCTCTGGCAACACGCTGCCGTCTGTCCACACTTCAAGTACCAGCCTGTCGTAATCGGTAATCTGGCCTACCCTCGCGTTGCTGACTGCATATGTCACCTTCTTTATCGGAGAATATATTGCGTCAACGTTAATCACGCCTTCAGGTTGGTCGGGGTCTTTTCCCCTCTTGGCAGGAACATATCCCTTGCCTATTTTCACGACCATTTCAACCTTGAAAGTTGCACCATTTGAAAGGGTTGCAATGTGGTGGTCCGGGTTCATTATCTCTACGGTTCCGTCGGTGATAATATCTCCCGCCGTTACGGCACCCTCTTTTGTGGCATCGATATGAATGGTTCTCGGGTCATCTTCATGCAATTTCAAGCATATTCCCTTGATGTTCAATATTATATCCGTAACATCTTCTTTGACTCCGGGAACAGTGGAAAATTCATGGAAGACCCCTTCAATCTTTACAGAAACTATTGCCGCTCCTTGAATCGAAGAAAGGAGTACTCTCCTTAAAGAGTTGCCAATGGTAATCCCGAACCCCTTCTCCAGCGGCTGACAATCAAACTCGCCATAAAATACTGTATGGCTCTTCTCATCAACTTCTATGTCCTTAGGTTTTATCAGATTGCGCCAATTTTTTTGCATAGTCTTGGTTCCTCATGTAACTGGATCTGGATGAAGTTTTACTACTTAGAGTAAAATTCAACTACCAGTTGTTCTTGAATAGGCATGGCCAGCTCTTCACGCGCAGGCAATGCCTTTACGATACCGGTAAAGTTGTTCTGATCTAACTCTAGCCACTGAGGTATTCCACGCCTTGCGACTGTTTCCAGTGCATCGAGTATACGTACAGTCTTCCTGCTCTTTTCCCTTACCTGGATATTATCCCCTACCTTTATTAGATATGATGGTATATTTACCC
>JAUVXT010000119.1 GCA_030603465.1 Deltaproteobacteria bacterium | reverse complement strand
TAAAAGTCAACCCTGCCCTTCCACCCAAAAGCCGTCGCGGAGGCGGCAGAAGACATTAAATCTCCTCTCGCTATGAGCATCGGAGGGATATCCGGCATCTTACTTCTTAACTCACCATTCATCATCATCTATCTGTGTAATACAAATTAAGAGACTACAGATTATCAGAAGGAGGTTCAATGGACTTGAATTTTGATCGGGCTCATTTAACAAAGGTAGTCCTCAATCTTGACCATTTAACCCATAACATGGCTTTGCTCCAGAATCATGTCGGGAAGAGACCGCTCTGGCCGGCTATCAAGGCGGATGGGTACGGTCACAGCGCGGAAATCATCGGTAGTCATCTTGTTAATCTCGGTTATAAAACTTTGTGCGTCGCCCATGTATCTGAGGCTATTGAGCTGACGGAGGCGGGATTAAAGGCAAAGATTATCGTACTTTCTCCTACCCTTGCGGAAAGAAGCGAATGCTTTGTGGAATATGACTTTGAACCCGTCGTATGCACCCTCGATATGGCGCAGTCACTCTCCCATGCCGCTTCTAAAGCCGGGAAGAAGATC
Source organism: Deltaproteobacteria bacterium (assembly GCA_030603465.1). Taxonomy (GTDB): domain Bacteria; phylum Desulfobacterota; class Syntrophia; order Syntrophales; family UBA2210; genus JAFGPZ01. The sequence goes on along the minus strand of JAUVXT010000119.1, from coordinate 6,942 downwards.
GCATTACACCTCAAGGTCGATACCGGGATGGGGCGTGTGGGTATTAGACCCGATGAAGTAGTAGGTTTTCTGGAGAGTTGCCGCGATTATTCGGGTATTTATGTAAAGGGAATAATGAGCCATTTTCCCCGCGCAGACGAGGAAGACAAAAGTTTCTCCAAGGATCAGATAGATATTTTCCGAAAGGTAAAGGAGACATCGAAGGGATACGGCATCAAGATGTATCACTTTGCCAACAGCGCGGCGATATTCGATCTTCCTGATGCCTATTTTGATGCCGCGCGTCCGGGAATATCCATATACGGCCTGAAACCGTCGCCCACAATCGCGAATCCGCGAGCGAATGAACTGAAACCGGTACTTGAATGGAAGACCCGGATCATCTATCTAAAAGAGGTTCCTACCGGCACAGGTCTCAACTACGGTCATATTTATCACACTAAAAGACCTTCGCTGATAGCATCCGTACCGCTGGGGTATGGCGACGGAATGAGCCGCCTTCTGTCGAACAGGTTCGACCTGCTGGTCCGCGGCACCAGATGCCCCCAGGTGGGAAGAATCTGCATGGACCAGTGCCTCGTGGATGTTACAGCGCTGAGGAAACATGTAAAAGTTGGTGATGAAGTGGTAATAATCGGCAAACAGGGAAATGATGAAATAACCGCCGATGAACTCGCCGAAAAGCTCGGTACAATCAATTATGAAATTGTGACGAACATAGCGAAACGCGTCCCCAGGATAATATTTCGGGGACAGCCACTTATTTCCAATCAACTCGGAGGATTATAATGGATATTAAATCGGTTAATCTGCAAGAAAAATTATCCGGCTTTACCGACCAGTGGGCACCAAAGATTATCGCTCAGATGAATGATTATCATTTTAAGCTCGCCAAGATTCAGGGCGATTTCATATGGCACAGACACGATGATACAGATGAAGTCTTCATAGTCATCGATGGAGAGCTATACATCGCCTTCCGTGAAGGCTCTGTAATTTTAAAGGCCGGTGAAATGTTAGTAGTACCGAAAGGTGTTGAGCATAAACCATTCGCCGAGAATGAATGCAAAGTGATGCTTGTAGAACCCGCAGGCACTGTTAACACCGGCAACTCGGGCGGCGAACTGACTGCAAAAGACGACGTTTGGATATGAGAACCAGATAAACTCGCAATAGAAAGGTAACCGTTTCCCGGCAGAAACATCCACACACACCACTTCTGTTTGAAACTCCCCGCAATAAGTTGCGAGGAGCTTCAAATCGCTCGAAAAAGACTTTTACGAGATTGTATATCTTAACTCTTCCACAATCCGTGGAGATTGCAGTAGGCCCGAGCGGTAACATCACCGCCGATGCTGAATTCCGCTTCCGGAGCATCTCCCGGGTTGAGGAACCTCATGTAGGCCTTTTCGCCGGAAATGACCTCGACCCACTCGATGTAATGTTTTTCTTCCATGGGATGAGCAACGTCTCCCACCTTGACCTTCACCACACCACCTGCTGCTTCTTTAACAGGGACATGCTTTTCTCTGGCCGCGTCGACCGTATTTGCCTCGTAAAGCTTCATCGATTCGCCACAACAGACAAGCTCTCCCGCACCTCCATGTACCATTTCCACAATGTTCCCGCATAATTCACACTTATAGATCTCCAATTTCTTCGTCATTATCCTTAAACCTCCTTTCTTTTTAAACCCTCCCATGAAGGAAGGGCGTTCAAAGTGGCAAAAAACAACCGCTCCCGACATTACATGTTGCAATTCCACTCCTTATAAAACTCTCCCTTCGATCATGCCTGACTGTCACCCGTTATCTGCGGGACAAAGACCCGCGTGCCCACTTCCTTGTCGAGCATGAGAAGCCCGTTTCCGTTATCACCGATGAGTTTCAACTGACTGATTATGTCATTATCATTGCTCTCTTCCTCTATCTGCTCTGTAACGAACCACTGCAGAAATATGTTCGTTGCGTGATCTTTTTCCCCGAGAGCAACGTCCACCAGGTCATTTATGCTTTTTGTGATAAACTGTTCATGTGTCAGGGTTTTTTCAAACATATCCAACGGAGACTCGAAGACCGCCGGTGGTTCTTCAATGGCCATAAGTTTTACCTGCCCACCCTGATCATTGACATAATTATAGATCCTCATTGCGTGTTCCATCTCTTCCTTGTATTGAACCATGAACCAGTTGGCAAATCCATTCAGCCCAATATACTCACTATAGGCGGACATCGACATGTAAAGATATGCAGAATACATCTCCTTGTTCATCTGTTTATTCAGTTCATCCAACATTTTCTTGCCCAACATTCTTCTTCCCTCCTCTGTTTATTTTGCTATATATAACAGACTCAACCGTTCAACACATAAAACCGTCGGGAAAGCCCCGCTGGAGTTTTTACCGCAGTGCTGACAGCGTCTCGAAGTGGCTTCTCGCTTCGCCTTTTAAGGCATATTTTTAAAATCTTTTCATACCTCTCTCCATCGTCAGCAAGTCTTTGAAACACTGAATTACTTTCCAATTGACATATAGGTTGCATTTTACTATATTTTTTCGAAATATTTCATTAAATAAAACAGGAGGCTTACAATGGCTGGGAATTTAACGGTTCATGGCGCATTGGAAATGGCAATCAAGGAAGAGATAAAGGCATGCACGCTCTATTCTAACCTGAGCGAAAGAGTCAAAAACATGGGGACAAAAAATATGCTCATCGAACTGGCGGAACAGGAAAAGGGACACAAAAAACTTCTGGAAGAGATCACTCAGGGTGGAACCCAAAACCAGTTGGGCCAAAACATTCCTTACGAAAGCAGTGGAATTGCCAATTTTATGATTGAAACCAACATCAAAGAGGATGCAACACCCCAGGAGGTTATGGCATATGCCATAAAGGCGGAGCAGAAGGCATTCGACTTTTATACAGCCTTGAGCGATGACCTTTCGGACCCATCTTTAAAAGATCTCTTTTCGAAACTTGCCTCCGAGGAAAAAGGGCACAAAATCAAATTAGAAGATGAATACGAAGAACATTTCATGAAGGATAATTAATGACTTCGTAAAAAGCTCCACTATGCCGTTTTACGGCATTATAATTATAAGTAACTTACATTAATTTGTCATTTCGAACGAATGTGAGAAATCTTAGATTTCTCGTCGTTTCACTCCTCGAAATGACAGACGTAAAAACCGCTTCTTTGTCTTTTTACGTAAGTTACATAGAAGTCTCCTCAACTTGTCATTTCAAGTGAAACGAGAAATCTCTTCAAGGCAACATGCTGGCAGCATAAGATTTTCCCCCGCAGTCGATCTGCCTGCCGTGCCGGCACAGGCAGGAATGATTAATTCGCCTGCTTTGACTTTTTGTGGAACTTTCGTTATCAGAAGACCTGAAATGGTTACGCCCCCATTCCTTCTTCAACCTTATCCAGGGCCGATCTGATTTCATCGATTCCTTCCCGGGAAGGGGCCTTCAGGGGCATGAGCGGCGGCCCGCCATAGTAGCCTAGAATATCCATGGCCGCCTTTATACCTCCTGCACCGTATTTCATAATGACAGATGTCATCGGCACCAGTATCGCTTCCATACGCCTTGCCTCTGCGATATTCCCCTTATAGTAATTTTCCATCATGCCGACCCATAAATCGGGATGAATATTGGCGATGGGCATCATGCCGCCCGATACGCCCACAAAGAGCGCGGCAAGAAATGTCGGGGCATTCCCCGTAAAGATGAGAAAATCCTCCCCTCCCAGCCTCCTGAATGCGGCCAGCTGAGCCATATTGCCCGTGCCGTCCTTGACACCGCATATATTGGGATGACCGGACAGCTTCCCGATGAGATCGGGTCCCATGTTTATCCCCGTAAATCCTGGAGAATTGTACGGAATCACAGGTATGGTCGAAGCCTCGGCAACGGCCACATAATGATCATAGAGATTGGGCGTTGTCATGGCCGCCTTAAAATAATTGGGGTTCCCGATAAGCGCATAATCCGCTCCCAGTTCGGCCGCCTTCTTTGTCAGCGTTATCGTCCCTCTCGTAGATTCCTCCGCCGTCCCTACCACGAGAATCTTCTCGGAAGAGGCGTATTGTCTGACAGTCTCTATAACCATCAGTTTTTCATTTTCCGTAAGGAGTACCGATTCGCCGTTGGAACCCAAAACCAGATATCCGCCCACCTTTGTTGCGTTCATCTTCTCTATATTGAATTTGAGCTTTTCCTGATTCGCTTTTTCATCGACTACGGGTGTTGAAATAGGGGGTATAATCTTATTTTTCATTTCTTTCCTCTTTCATACATTTATTAAATTGTATTAAATTGGGGACAGCCACCTATTTTCATTTATCGCCTATAATACAAGACGCAGGAGGCTTTCCGTCCATTTCTCCTGAAGATCACGGGAAACTGTCACACATTATCTGAGCAGGTAGGGTATTTCAACCCAGAGCGCCTCGTGTGGACAATCCACCTCGCAGGGCAAACAGAACCAGCATGTCCTGTACTTACCGAAGGGCTCGCCGCATGACAGGCATCGCTTCGCCTCCTGTCTGGCGGTCTCGGCATCAATTCCTACTTCCAGTTCAGTAAAATCGCCCTCCCCCCTGCATTTATATTGTGAAATGTTCAACCGTTTCGCTTCATCGGCCTTGCTCGTATCGATTTCAAAGTCGGTTTCAATGGGTCCGGCATACCGGCGTCCATATTTCAGGTGTTCCCCCTTCAGAAATCGAGAAACAGACTCGGCCGCCTCGCGCCCTTTGGACATTGATTCCACTACCGATGCAGGACCGCTCAGCACATCACCTGCCATAAAAATCATCTCATCGGCGGTTTGAAGCGTCAGGGGATCGACATCTTCAGGGTTCAATCCGATCTTGTCCAGTAAGGCCCTGTCCGGCGCCTGTCCGATGGCTACAATGACGGTTTCCGCCTCCAGGGGCAGCATTTCACAGGAATCAAAGAGGGGCTGAAAGGTTCCGCAGTCGTCAAATACCTGGAGACATCTCTGGAATTCGACACCGCTGACGGCCCCGTTTTTCCCGGAAAAGGTGAGCGGCCCCCAGGAACATTCCATCTTCACCCCTTCGGAAAGGGCGCTTTCGACGGCCCACGGAAAGGCGGGAACCTCGTTTTCAGATTCCAGGCAGACCATGGTAACCTCTTCAGCACCCACACGCAGTGCCGTCTGCGCGGCATCGACCGCCACATTTCCGCCGCCGATTACTATCGTCTTTTTGCCCACCGCCGGCGTCGTCCCATTGCGGACATTCCTCAAAAATGGAAGTCCATGATACACTCCCGCCAGTTTTTCATCCTTGTTATTCAACATAAGATGATTGGGACATCCGGTGGCAATGATAATCGCCTGAAAGTCGGCCTTGATCTCATCCATGCCCTTATCCTTGCCGATCGTTATTCCGCATTGGAATTCAATACCCATCTCTCGAAGCACATCCAGTTCCTTTTTCAAAACCTCACCGGGCAGTCTGAATTCTGGAATGGCCCAGCGGAGCATTCCTCCCGGTTCCCTGTGGGCATCAAAGACGGCAACTGCGTGTCCCTGAATTCTGAGGTCAAAGGCCGCCATCAAGCCTGCCGGTCCCGATCCGATGACGGCCACCCTTTTCCCGGAATCTTCCGCCACTTCAGGCAGTTCCGTTTCGCTGTCATCAAGTTCATCGAAAAGGTACCGTTTCAGGTATCGTATTGCGACGGAATCACCATCGACATTTTTTCGATAACACTGCTCTTCGCAGGGTTGTGAGCAGATACGTCCAAGAATGCCGGGAAAGGGCACAGTCTCGCGGAGGAGTTTCATCCCTTCCGTCTCTTCACCGCGGGCAACCGATCGAATATAGCCGTGACAATTTACACCCATGGGGCAGGCCTGCCTGCAGGGAGCCAGTTTCATCCTCAAATTGTCCAGCACGCACCGCTCGATACAATCCCCACAAAAGGTACATTTATCCTTGTCGATTACTATGTTATCCGCTAAACTCTCCAAAAGGTTGATTCGCATTATTTATCCTCCGACGCTAGTTTGATTATCTCTCTGTGGGAAATTTTTACATCTTCCGGCGCTTCGCCCTGGGTCAAAACGATATGTTTCATCCAGTCTTCGTCATTGCGCTCCTGATAATCTTCTCGAAAATGCCACATACCCCACCGGCTCTCCGTTCGTTCCTTCGATGCCATGGCGCTCATGGTGGCACATTGAATAATATTCTCGACTTCATAGACCTTGAAGAGGTCATGTATATCGCTCACGCGAACCATGTCTCGCAGTTCCTTGCGAAAGCGGTCCATCCACCACAGCGCACGGTTGAGTTTGTAATCGTTCTTGGGAGGCACAACATAGTCGTTGATAATCCGCCTTACCTTGTATTCAAATTCTTCAATGGGGATCTGGTTTCCGCTTTGATCCAATCTCTCTTCCTTCCCCCTGATAAAGGCAGAAACCTGATCGGTTTCTAGATCTGTTTTCCCCACACTGGCGGCAAATTCTGTAGCGCTCTCAGCGGCGATTTCACCGATAATAAAGGCGCCCGAGAGATGGCCGCGTGCAACCAGCGAGGTGTCGCCGGCGGCATAGAGCCCCTGCACTGTGGTTTCGGCATTCTCATTCACCCGAACCCCGGTCTGACCGTGTCCCCCGCAGAGAAAACACTCCGTCGGCCACAACTCGATTTCACCGCTTCGGAAATCGACGCCTCGTCCCTTGAAAAATCTCTCCTGAACGGGACGTTCGGTTGTAAAGAGAATATCTTCTATCTCTCTGATTTTTTCCTCGGAAAGGTGGCTCATTATAATGCGCAGGGGACCTTTGCCTTCGTGATGTTCGACGAGCATGGATTTAATGGAGGGATGGTCTTTTTCCCGATGTTCGTTAAAGGCATTCAAGAGATTTGCCCCCCTGGTCAATGTTATATACAGGAGG
>JAUVXT010000261.1 GCA_030603465.1 Deltaproteobacteria bacterium | reverse complement strand
CTGAATTTGTTTAACAATGGAAGATTCTCCGCAACTTGTTACGAGGAGTATCAAACTTAAAGGATAGATAATGGTGGAAAAAACCACTGAAGAAGGAGACAGATACAATCTCATAGTCATTCTCGGTACGAACGCGTCGGGGAAGACAAGATCGGCGGCAAAGCTGGCCGCCGAGATAGGATCGGAGGTGATCTCCGCTGATTCACGTCAGGTTTACCGGGGGATGGACCTTGGCACCGGCAAAGATCTGGAGGAATTTGTCGTAAATGGAAAACAGATTCCCTGTCACCTGATAGATATCGTCGATCCCGATTATGAGTTCAATGTCTTCGAATACCAAAAACGATTCTACCGGTGTTTTACTGAGATATCCCGAAGGGGCATCATCCCCATCGTGGCGGGTGGCACGGGACTCTATATCGAGGCAATTATAGAGGGTTACAAAATGGTCGCCGTTCCGGAAGATCCGTCTCTGCGGGAGCAACTGAATAAAAAGGATATGGAATCACTGGGGCGGTATCTTTATTCTATCAATCCGAGACGTCACAATTCGACGGACCTGATGGACAAAAAAAGGGTAATCCGTGCCATTGAGATCGCAGAATATACAGCGGCGCACAAGGATGATGACAAGGACGGCAAACCTGATATTCGTCCACTTGTGGTCGGTATCCGCTGGGACAGGGCTGTTCTGCGGAAGAGAATTGCGAAACGCCTGAGAGAGCGGATGGATGGCGGCATGATTGACGAGGTGAAGAGACTGAGAGAATCGGGTATCGGCTGGGAAAAACTCGATTTCTTCGGACTGGAATACCGTTACATCAGTCGCTATCTTAAGGGAGAGATGGGATTCGATGAAATGGTAACGACACTGGGTACGAAAATCGGCCAATTCGCCAAGAGGCAGGAGACGTGGTTCAGGCGTATGGAAAGGCGGGGAACGCGGATACACTGGGCAGATAACGCGGATTACCCCGCTATCAGGAGATTCATTAAACAACATATCGTAAGAGATGGAATCCAATAGAGTTATCAAAAAATATCTGAAAAATTATTCCGTCGGGGATCGATGGAGTCTTGTCTCTCCTGCCACCGGCGGAGTAGATAATGTCGTAGTCATTCCGGCGCTGGCGGAATCGGAGCATCTCTTCGAAGCGCTTGCCGCGTTGTCGCGAAATCCGGAAGAGGAACTGAAAAGGACGATGGTCATATGCGTGGTAAACAACAGGGATGCGGGCCATGCGTCGCCGGAGGATATTGCCGACAATCAAAAAACGCTGAAGATTCTTAGATCCCTCATCCATAAGAAAAACATAAAAGACGGAATATCCGATTCTGCCGGCCATAGATTTCCTGAAGAAATAGGGAAGAGTCCGCTCAGGCTTGCCTGCGTGGACGCCTCGTCGCCGGGACGGGAACTGCCGGAGAGGTTTGGAGGTGTGGGACTCGCGAGAAAGATTGGGTGTGATCTGGCCCTTACGCTCTTTGATTATGACTGTGATCGCACAAAACTGATCTTTTCTCTCGATGCCGATACGCTTGTAGAAGAAAACTATCTTTACGCCGTCAGGGATTGTTTTGAAGGGGAGACCTGTGTTGCTTCGGTAATCTCCTTTGCCCACAGGTATACCGAAGGATCGAAAGAACGGGCAGCCATAATATGTTATGAAATATTTCTCAGATATTATGTCATGTGCCTCGAATATGCCGGATCAGGATACGCCTTCCATTCAATCGGGTCTACGATGGTCTTTACCGCCGGAGGATATGTATCTGTGCGTGGCATGAACAGGAGGAAGGCGGGCGAAGACTTTTATTTCCTCAACAAGATGGCAAAAGTGGGGACGATCGGGAAAATAGACACGACCGTGGTATATCCATCCGCCCGCGCATCGGAGCGGGTCCCTTTCGGCACCGGAAAGCGCGTTGGGAGATTTCTGAACGGGGAAGATGAAGAATATCTTTTGTATGATCCCGCCGTGTTTGAAGTGGTAAAGGCGTGGCTTTTCTGCATGTCGTCTGCTGGAGAAAAAGGCGCGGAAGAGATGCTATGTCAGGCGAAAGAGATCCACTCCGGATTGGAGGTATTTCTTGAAACACAGAATTTCCGCGAGGTATGGCCGCGACTCGTCGAGAACAGCGGTAGCGCCGACAGGTTGAGGAAAAATTTTAACGACTGGTTCGATGGATTCAAGACACTGAAGCTGATAAATTATCTGACCAGAAACGGTATGCCGCCCGTTAATATGTTTCAGGCGCTGAAGATGCTCATGGAAGCGATGGGCGAAGAGATTCCACTGAATGTGGACGCGAGAGAGATACCATCCGTTCAGGATCAGGAAAAGATTCTTGATTATCTGAGAAATCGCGGTTAGTAAAGATACAAGGGTTTCGGATATTCGATAAAAAGGGGAGACAATTCATGAAAGAAAAGTTTCCGGAAGATCGGTACATACAAGTTAAGGGTTTAAATATACGGTACTGGCAAATCGGGCAAAGTGATTCTCCCTTGATATTGATTCATGGTCTGGGGGCTTCAGCGGAGATATGGATGCACAATATCGAATCCCTCTCCCGGCATTACACCGTCTATGTGCCCGATGTGGTGGGTTTCGGACGTTCGGAAAAACCACCGGGCCCCTTTTCTCCCTCGGACCTGACACGCGTTATAGGCGATTTCATGGACGAACTGGGTATAGAGAGGGCGCATCTTGTAGGGCAATCACTGGGAGGAGGCATAGCGCTGCAGACGGCGCTGCAATTTCCGGACAAGGTTGATAAACTGGTACTGGTGGGGAGTGCCGGGCTGGGGAGAGAGGTGATTTATTCTCTGAGGCTGATGTCGCTTCCCGGAATAGGCGAGTTACTGAGCCGTCCCAGCCGCATAGGCGTAAAGATTTTCTTTTCACTTGCCGTAAATAACAAGGAAGTTCTGACAGAGGATTTTCTGGAAACATATTACGAATTGTTCAAACTTCCGGGAGCGCAGCAGTTTCTGCTAAAAACGGTAAGGGGGATTGTCGGCATGAGAGGAGGAAAGGACGACATCACCCTCCCCATTATGACAAACCTTCATAAGATAACTCAGCCCGCGCTTATCCTGTGGGGAAAGCAGGATCGGGTACTTCCCGTCAGACATGCCGCTTTCGCTCACGAAAAACTGCCCGACTCTGAGCTTCATCTTTTCGATTCATGCGGTCATATGGTAAATCTCGAACGGCCTCAAGAATTCAACAGGATTGTCCTGGAGTTTCTCTCCGATTCGAAAGCGTCTTAATCGTCAGAACCCCCATCATCTGAGTCTGAGTCGCCGGACCCGAGGTCTTTCGGTTCTTCAGTCTCCCCTTCTTTGCCGTAACGATGGTCGTTCGGGTCATGATATCCACGGCCCGACGCTCTCTTACCGCCCATGCGTGCCAAAACGTAGACGACTATTACTACTACGATAAGAATAATGATTGCTGATCCCGACATAAATCCCCCCGATTCGATGAACTTTAATCTAGGAGGCTGTCCGAGAATTCAATAGCTGGCAAACCCCCTCTTTGAAAAGAAGTGACAAGTTTCGTCAAATCATCTTTCATAAAAAGCAATTGTCATAAACAAAAATCACATTCCGGGTGTTGATCACATCCTTTTGTT
>JAUVXT010000149.1 GCA_030603465.1 Deltaproteobacteria bacterium | reverse complement strand
ACGCATTATACCGTGTTAAAAACAGGGAACACATGGAAAGACGGCGGAAGCGTGGTTACGGTGGCCAAGTATCCGGAGGGTAAGAAAATTACTATCATGCTCGACCTGGAATATAAACAGACCGCCGATTATAGAGAAGGCGATTCTTTCCCGGCGGAGGTAACGGAGGTACGCCTGGATTATGTCACCAGGCTTGTGAAGCAGCTCAACGAAAAACTCGGCAGGGCGATAAAATTCAGGAGAAGTTCTTCGAACAAGGATATTGAGATCGCGGAGCTGGAGGCCGGGAAGATGATTATCGTTGATGCCGCGGCTGATGCGTTGAAGATGGGGCCGGATACGGACGAAATCGCTAACGCTCAGGCGTATGCTGAAGCCGCTGAGACTGCCAAGACAGCCGCTCAGACAGCACAAATCGCCGCCGAAGATGCAGAAGGAAAGGCCGGAAAATGGGCGGATGAAGAAGAAGATGTTGAAGTCGAGACGGGAAAATATTCCGCCAAGCATCATTCTGCAAAGGCCGCAGCAGTGATGATAGAGACGGAAGACGTCGCTGATGACGCTGAAATCACCCTGGATACTGCAAAGACCGGATGGGGGCGAGCGATGGCCGGTGATAATGAGGAACACATAGAATTCCGCTTCACCACCGCCGGTGTGGTAACGGTGATAACTAATTCCGCTAACGCCATCAATACCGACACGGACGGGAATCTCTGTGTTTATGATGCCGGGACAGGAATAAGGATTAAAAACAGGCTGGGCGCGACGAAAACAATCCGCTACGTCGTCCAGTACACCACATAGGAGGCGACTACTATGAGAGGATATCCAAAACATATAAATTGTAAGCAGGATTTTTTGAATCTGCTTGAAATGCCAGAGCATCGGGAGCGGGCGTTGAAGGACTTGCAAAAGCGACAAGCTCTTGATGATTCCAAGGTCGTGCGTGTGGTCTCTGGGTCGGAGGAAGAAAAGAATCTGGTGACGGAAATAATAGATAACCCTATGCCCGTGTGGAAGCAGAAAGGATTTGAAAGTCGGGCGGAGGCTGGGACCCTTATCACGGAGAATGGAGGTGAACTCTAATGGCTAATCGACTTGTAACACAATGTATGAGCGACGTGTCCGATCTGGCGTGTGTCCTCGCAAACATGGGCCTGAATAAACTTAACCGGATTATCGAGTATAAAGACGCCGATGAAGTCACCATCAAGGGTTCCAACAATATCGGCTTTGAGTTGAACTCGAAGTGGTGGATATTAGACACCGATACAGATATTTCCACCGCTTCGGCAATGGACATAGGGGCTATCTCAAACGGTAAGGATTATTATGTTTATGCCTGTGACAATGCTGGGAGTCTGGTATTTCTGATCTCACTGGCATCGACATTCCCGAATGGCTATAGCGCGGCAACCTCACGCAAGCTGGGGGGATTTCATACGCTATGTGTTAATGTCGGTACTATTGCAGGACATGCGCTGACAGATTTTACGGCAAACAGCATCTTGCCTCAATCAGTATGGGATCTGAAACATAGGGCGTTGTCCGGGAACGAAGGCATGGTCTGGAGTGCCGAGGTTGGGCTCTGGGTGGACATCTACCTTGCCAGCGGCACCGGCGGTTCAACTGTCAGCGTCTATGCCGGGACCATTTCGGACACGCGCGATTGGAATGATTTTGTTGATGATTTTGCCGCCGTCAAGAAGCAACTGTTGGACGATGCGGAATTTCAGATAATCGCCGCCGGATCAAACGAAGAAAAAAACATCGCGGGATCTGCCGACCCGGTAACGGCCGGTGGACATTCCGACGCAGCCGGGAGACGAATGATATCCGACATCGGCTGCGAGGATTGCTGCGGTGCGTTAAATCAGTGGTTGAGAGAGCAATCGGCAATGTACGATGATGCTGTTACAGCGGGTTGGTACAATCTGCCCGGCAGTAAGGGGCAACTGTATAAGCCTGTAGATACGAACGATGTTAAGCTGAGCGCGGGCGGTGGTTGGAGCAATGCTGTGAATTGCGGTTCGCGGTGTCGTTATGCGGATGACTCTCGCTGGAGGACGAGTACGGGTATCGGCGGGCGCGGGCGGAGCCGTCCACAATAAATTTAGGGCTGGCGGGTTGTTAGGTGGTTTGCTGAGCGCGGGCGGTATTTGGAGCAATGCTGCGAATTGCGGTTCGCAGTGTCGGGTACGTTTCCCCGTATCTGGTAATCTATCAAAAAACGCCGGCCAGCAGGCCGTTTGATATGACAAAGATATGACAAAAAAAAGCGCGAAATAGGGGTAAAAAGAGGCTAAAAACGGCAAAAACGGAAGGCTGTTAATCCGGCGATTCGTCAATGTCTATGCCGTATTGCCGCATTTCCGGGTGATTCTGTGATTTTTACGATTCGGGCTACGAATCCGAAGGTCGAAGGTTCGAATCCTTCTGGGCGTACCAGGAATTACAGGGGGTTAGCCGGTTTTCGGTTAACTCCCTTTTTTGTGGTGACAAAAATATGCCAAAGATTTCAGAAATTCAAACGGTCTTCGACGATTTCATAAGACGGTAAATCGTGGGCATATCTCCATGTCGTTTGCAGGGTGCTGTGGCCGGCAAGCTCCTGTACTTTTCGCGGGTTGACACCATGTTCCAAAAGATGCGTAATGTAGGTATGGCGCAAAGAGTGGAGCGTGATCGAGGGAGGCAACCCGGCTTTGTCCCGGAGTCGCCGGAAGGACCCTGTAACTCCATCGATAGACATAAAAGGTTCGGCCCCTCCCAAAAAATACCGCCCCTTCTGCCTGTATTGTGCCAAAACGGGCTTTAATGATTTAGAGATACCAACTACCCTGGCCTTTCCGGATTTTGTAATATATCCCCCTTTTTCGAGCGTAGATTGTATTGTTATTTTCCGCTTCGGGATAGATACGTCTTCCCTTTCGAGATAGAGAAGCTCCGATCTTCTCATTCCGGTATAGAGGTACGTCATGATCACCGGATATGCCAGGCCCCTGAAAAGTCGTTTTTCGTCTTTAGCGGCAGCCAGGAGTTTTTTGATTTCTTTCGTTGTGAGGGACCGGGGCTTTCGCTCCCTGGTGTCCCGGAGGCTTTTGATCTCACGCGCCGGGTTTGTTTCTATTGCCTTCATCGAGAGAGCAATGTTGAAGATCTGAGACAACTTCATTATTTCCTTATTGACGGTTGAAGCCGATACAAAATCGAGTCTCTTTGTGCGGTATTCCTCTATCGTCCCGGTGGTAATTTCTGAAACGGGCGTATTGTCGCCGAAGTAGTCCCGGAGCCGCTGGATGCGCCCTGTGTCCGTCCTGTTGGTGTTGTCTCTGTTCTCAATTTTCGATCTTTCGATAAGCTTCTCAGCCAGGGCGCCAAACAGGGGATCAATAACGGTCCTTCCGCTGATTGCCTCCGCCTCTTTCTGTGTGAGATATTTCGCGCGTATCGAATAAAGAAGGTCGTCGCGGGTGAGGGCGTTTTTCATGCTGCGGAGTTCGATCTGTTCGATGTCCTGGAGGGCATGAAGGGCTTTTGTCTTGACGGTGTAATATTTATATTTCCGTTTCTGTGATCCGTCGGGGAAATAGATCTTGTAATGGATTACCCATCCGCGGTTTTTATGGATGTAAAGCCGGGCCATGTTACTTCTTCAGCTTTCTGAATTTCCACGGCGGGATCGGATCGCTCCAGAGGCCGATTTTCTTTTGCCTTGCCTCCGTTTCTAATTCAGCCAAATCCCTGTCTTTAGAATATTGTTTATAGTGCCAGGCTAATCCTGCTTTTAGAAGTTCTTTGTTGAGGCATTTCCCGCCAACGTATACCCACGCTATTGTTCTGCCGTATCGGTCTCTTTCGATAGGTTTGATTTCCACGATTTTTTTGTAGACCAGATCCGAAGCAAACTGTTTTGCCTTTGTTCCAAACGGTTGCTTTTTCTCCGGGCAGTCGATTCCGTATAGACGTATCCGTTCAGCTTTGCCCTGGCGCATGACTTTAATCGTGTCGCCGTCGGTAACGGACACGCATTTACCGGACCAGGCGTGGGCGGGAGAAGGAAGGTTGACAAGGATTAATATAGTTATCCAGAGCAGCGCCGCGATTGTCCAGTAAATACGCTTCTGCTGTTGATCTTTCGTACCACGTGCGGCGAGACCGAACATACAGCCAACAGCAAAAATTATGATGCATGTCCATTTCATTTATTGTTTAAATTTTATCACTTCGATAATAAGGCGAAGGACATTTTCTGTTAGCGGTAATATGTCCTGTTTTCTAATAATGATTGCGTCGCCGCCCTCCTGTGCTGCTTTTTCTTTCAATCGAGGGAGTACATCGGTAATTGAAGGTATACTAATAACCGATTTGGAATAATCCCAATTTATAATACCGACAATTTCATAGGCCCGCTGCGGTTCGGAGTACATCACCGTAATGTGCGACGCGGCAGTAGGCGCCCGGTCTATGTTTTCAACATACTGCATGGGTCCGCCGCAGGATGCTAAGATAAAAACACCGAGAAGCACAGAAAGTATGAGAAAAAACCATTTCATTGTTTTTTACCTCTTCCTAAAAGTCATGTATATCACATTTCCTTTCTTTTTATTTTTTTCCCCGGGCGCTCTCGTACCAGCGACGGCGCTTTTCGCTTACCTGCTGAGACAGGAGTTCCTCGATTATAGTCATTCGATTTTCCAAGTTACGGAGGGTGTCGGATTCGCGGGCAGGAGAGGAAGGTTTTTCCTCGAGATACATTTCGCTTTCACCATCAAGGAGCCAAGAAAGATTTGCTCCAAATACATAGTGAATTAATTTTGCAAAAGAGGAAGATAATTCTACTTTACCGATTTCTATATCACGTATTTGATATCCTTCTTTATCCAAAAGTTCCCCAAATTTCTTTTGAGATAACTTCTTGAATTCTCTTAATAATTTTAATCTTTCTCCTTGTGTTTGCTTTTTTTTCGTTTTTTGTAAAATTTTCTTCATTTTTTCCTTGACAATAGGTAAAATATTCTTTATGCTCCCTCCAACATAGTTTAGAGGAAGGTTAAACATGGTTACTAAGCGCAGCGGCACCCGGTATATGGGGTGTGCATACTGTTTTTATAAAATGTTCAGGTCATACATCTCAGGTCCTGCACCGGATCTTCGTAAATGTACTTGCAATCCTTCCATCCTAGAACGTGATGTTTTTTTGGGTCCAACGGAATCGGCGCATGTGCCGGTTTCTCCCGCTCTTGTAAGAGTGTGACGTGTTTTTTCATGTTCCATTTATTGTCACCCGTTCTTTTTAAACATAGGAGATGAGGCGCTGGCAATAGCTGCCCCGCAGAGCCGCCTGCCTTGGCTTATTCGGCTCATAGGGACTATCGCTATTTGCTACTGCCCTGGCTTTTTGAAAACCACCGGCCCGATCCCCTCAATGAATAAAGGAGTACGAAAGAGAGGGGATCGGCTGCTTGGCAGCAGGCAAGAAGTCAGGCGCGCCCCCTTCAAAATTTGTTTCATAATGAAACTCCTTTGAAAGGTATTTGGTCCTGGTGTTTCATATGAGAAACCTCCTTTGAAGAGTATTAATCCTATGTTTGCGAGGTGCCTGTTTTACAAGAACAGGCACCTCAATAAACTTAACACAACTTAGTTTAACATGAAATATAAAAGAACTGCAAATCAAAAGCTATTATTTTCACTCATAAAGTATAACGGGTTATCGCTCGAAGCGATTGGCCGAAAACTGAACCCTCCTCTGAAGAAGTCCACGCTCAGCCGGCTTTGCAATCCTGACGACTCCCACAAACCCGAAGAACGTATAAAGGAAATCTCTGAATTTTTCCATATCCCGTCGGAGATCCTTTTTCCTTACGAAGAGGTGAAAGATGATAACGCAGCTGAAACTTGATTTCTCACGTCCAATAACTCTTTTAGAAGACGAGAAAAAAACAGAACTGATTTCTTTCAGGACGGGCAGCCGGTTCAAAGAAGATTTGTGCGCCATCGCACGAGCTAAAGGAATCGATCTTGCTGTGCTGATCCATGAATATGCCATCGACGGATACCTCGAAGATTATAAGAAAATATTACTCCTTCAAATGGACGGCAAAAAGACCGTTCGTGAGCTTTTAAGTAAAGATAGCTAAAATTTTTTGGCTTGTCACGTATACATTGAGCATCTCCTGAGTAGCGCAATGTATACATAGTAAAAAGAGGAATAATATGGCTTTGTTAACGATAAAAGAAAAAGCAGAGGAACTGGGGATAAGCGAGTCACTTTTATACCGGCTTGTCGATTTGAACCAGATAGATCACTACCGTTTTGGCCGGGCAATCCGCTTCGATCCGCATGTGCCGGGTAAGGAGAGTAAAAACCGTATCGAGGGCAGGGTGCATCAATGGATTTAGCCGGGTTAGGCGGTTCGATATATGCCGACCATTCGCTTTCAGGGCACCGGTCGGAAGTTATGAGGGAAACCTTAATATCGTTCTGCCTTTCCCGCATAAAAAAGGAGAATGAGAATGATTAGATGGGATGCTACGCCGGAAGAATATTTAAAAATAAAGGAAATAGTTGAAAGAGCAACAATAATCAATAGAGACCCTGTAAGCTTAACAATGGATATAACGGCAACGCATTGTAAC
>JAUVXT010000063.1 GCA_030603465.1 Deltaproteobacteria bacterium | reverse complement strand
AACAAGTTGCGGGGAATGCGTTCGCTATTCAGTTCTATGTCGCATTTCTCGATTGAAACGCCTGTCTTATTATCTTTTCGTTAAAAATCCCTCGGGAACATATTTTGCGAGGTCGATACGTTCCATGACTTCCTTGGGGATCTTGTTCATGGGGGCGAAATTCTTCAGATTCGGTTTGGCCGTTGCATCGATTCCCATCTTATCCGTAACGCCCATCTCTCCCGCAGACGGATCGAGGGAGGACCCACGGACCCTGGGTATGACAAAGAGGTCACGATCCGCCTGAAACCTCGTCGCAATGGCCCACATGACACGATGCAGATTGTTGATATCAATATCGGTATCGACAACGATGGCATGCTTCAAATAGAGATCGGCATTCAACGCCGCTATTATGGCCTGACGTGCCTGCCCCTCATAGGTTTTCTTGAGTTGGATAATCAAGGTAAATGGGGCAGTAACGCGCACCGCCTGCACTTCGGGAACGGTGGACTGAATTGCCCGCAGGTAATTTGCTTCCATGGGAATGGTTGCCACGATGAGGTGTTCCCTGCCCTGCCCTCCGCAGATATCCTGATAGACAGGGTCCTTTCGGTGGGTCATGGCCGTAATTGTGATAAAGGGATTTTCACCTTCGCCGAGGGCGTATCCCGTAAATTCGCTGAAGGGTCCTTCCTTTTCACGCAGATGGGGCTGGATGACGCCTTCGAGCACAATTTCCGCCCCTGCAGGAACCTTCAGATCGACGGTCTTGCACTGCACCACTTCGAGGGGATTCCCCTTCAGTCCGCCGATTACGGCCAGTTCATCTTCTTCATAGGGCCCGATCACCAGGGCGCCGATGGCCCATGCGGGATGGTTTCCAATCGTGATGGCAACTTCCATCGGTTGATTACGTTCTTCCAGCTTGGTGTATATGGAGTTTAGGTGTTTCCCCACGGTCATGAATATACCGAGTTTGTCATTACCCTTAACCATGAGCCGGTTATAGCTCAGGTTATAGACGCCCGTGTCGGGATCCTTCGCAAATACGATGCCCGCCGTTATGTATGGCCCCACATCGGTGTCGTGATACACCATTGCCGGCAGTTGTGTAATATCGATGTCTTTGTCCCGGAGCACCACTTCCTGTGCCGGCGCCTGGGAGATCTCCAGGGGAGGAATGGGATTCTGAAAGGCATGGATTACCCTCTTTTCCAACTCCTCTTTCGGCACACCCACTGCCCTGGCCACTCTGCCCCTCGTCCCGTTGCAATTGACGGCCACGGGAATCGACTTGCCCTTTATATTCTCAAAGATAATCAGCGGTACCTTTCGCGCCAGTTCCAATTTCTTGACGATGGCAGCCGCCTCATAACGGGAATCGACTTCCTTGTCTATCCTGATAAATCCACCCTCCTGCGTTGCTTCCATCTCTTCCAGAAAGGTTCTAAAGGTTTCACTCATGTATTACTTCTCCTGTTTAACTTTTTTTGCTCTCAAATAATTCCATATAAATAATGCCAGGAAAACCGGCAATCCCACCAAATCGCTCGTTACACCGGGGAATATCAG
Organism: Deltaproteobacteria bacterium; assembly: GCA_030603465.1. Classification (GTDB taxonomy): domain Bacteria; phylum Desulfobacterota; class Syntrophia; order Syntrophales; family UBA2210; genus JAFGPZ01. Next base: position 9,908 of record JAUVXT010000063.1, on the reverse strand, counting down.
CGCAATGGCCGCCAATCCCATAAGAAGACGCTCAAGGGACCGTACGGGGCCGTATAAATATCCCACAACAGCAGCGCCGATGCCAATAATACCGATCAGTGACGTAAAACATGCCCATAACACTTCGGTCCAGGGCCCTATTAACAGCAGAGCCGGATTGTAGGCAAACATAAAGGGGACGATGAAGGCCACCATACCGAGGCGTATGGCGGTAAAACCAACTTTCCACGGCCCCGTCTCTGCAATACCCGCGGCCGCGTAAGCGCATAGCGCGACAGGCGGCGTGATCATTGAAAGACATGCAAAATAGAAGGCGAACATGTGGGCCGAAAGGACATTGACCTCCAAGGCGACAAGTGCGGGAACGGCCAGCGTAGAGACCATGATATAGGCAGCCGTCGTCGGCATTCCCATCCCCATAATGATAGAGGCTATGGCAACAAACAATAGCGCCAAGAAAAGATATCCTCCTGATAGCACAGAAATCATACCCGCGAAGCGAAGGCCCAAGCCGGAAAGAGCAATAACACCAACAATAATTCCGGCGCAAATACAAGCCATAGCCACAGTCAATGCCATTTTTGCACCATTATCCAGTGTTTTCCCTAAGCCGGCAAGTATAGACGACACTCCTCTAAAAGCAGCATTAATTCCTTCTACAGATCCATTTTTAAAAGCTGTTTTGATATTGCTGAAGAAATCAAGCGTTTTTCGATCAATAAGATAGACAAGTATTGTTGAAACTATTGCCATTAAAGCGGCCCGTGTAATGGTGTATTGCTTAGCAAGCATGACTATCAAGAGAACAACAGGGAGTATCTGATGGAATCCTCTTTTTAACGTTTCTCCCAGCTTTGGCAATTCTTCACTAGACATTCCCTTCAGATTTGACCTTAAGGCCTCTAAATGAATTACAATGAAAACAGTCCCATAAAAGAGAAGCGCGGGGAAAGCCGCTGCTTTACATATTGCCCAATAGGATATCCCCGTCAACTCTGCCATAACAAAAGCTGCCGCACCCATAATGGGGGGCATAATTTGTCCACCTGTGGATGACAAAGCTTCCACCGCTCCCGCGAAATGGCGTTGGTAACCTGATTTGATTATCAAGGGAATTGTAAAACTTCCTGTCCCTACAGTGTTAGCCACAGCGCTCCCTGAAATCGTTCCAAAAAAACTTGACGCCACAACCGATGCCTTGGCTGATCCACCCCGCGCCCGCCCCGTCACAGCAAAGGCAAGATCCATATAAAACTGGCCTACGTTCGTTGATTGGAGAAAAGCGACAAAGAGTATAAAAAGAAAGACATAGGTAGCAGAAACACCGGTAGGAATACCAAATATTCCCTCTGTTGTGAGGTAAAGGTATTCGATCCATTCTCCCGGCGTTGCCGAAGAATGCTTCAGTGCACCCCAAAGATACGGTCCAGCAAGTGCGTAAACTATAAAAATGAGCGCTATGATAGCAAGCGCACTCATGACAACCCTGCGAGTAGCTTCCAGGATCAATGGAAGAGCAATGATACCAAAAAAGTAATCTCCAAATGTTATCGGATCTACAGACATGATCCTCTCAATGATTCGATCAAAATCGATGACGACATGCAGACCCACGCCAATCCCCAGAAGCATAAGTGCACAATCAATACAAAAAGACAGGACCGGTCTGGCTTTAAAAGAGGGACGCAGTAAGAAAGAAAGTGATAATGCAAAGGCAACGTGTGATGCCCTTAAAATCAAGTAATCCAGAGTTACATCCCACGCAGCATAAATTTGAAAGACAGACCAAACTATCGCAATAGTACCTGCCAAAATGTATCTGATTTTATTTATTTTTTTCTCCATTTTTTCTCCTAAATAAACCCGTTTTACAGCAAGCTGTAGAGTATCACGTCACCTCTGCTTTTCCTCGCCGAATGCATTGAACACCATCAAGGCAGGAAGTAAACCCCTTTGAGAGCACAGAACTTGCTTGAATCGGACTATCCGGCGCCATAGGCCCAGGATAGTCCGATTCATGGTTTCGCCACAACAAATTGAAGCTCCCCGCCGCAAGCAGCGGGGAATGCGCTCGCTGTTCAGTTCAAAAACAACGCATTAAAAGTTAGATCGTTCGTGATATTAAATATTTTCTACATCAGACCCTTTTCTTTGAAATACTTCACAGCACCCGGATGGAATGGAACCCCACCGACATTGGCAAGCTTACTCCCTTTTTTTACATCAAAACTCTCAAACCCCTTGTATGCCGCCGTTATTTTGTCTTTGTTCTCAACTATTGACTTTACAACGATGTAAGCCACATCATCAGGCATATCTTTATGGATAAGCATGACCGTTGGAAATCCTATGGTATGTATATCTTCTTTTTGTCCCTGAAACATACCTGCGGGTAGTATTGATTTTGTGTACCCATATTTACTGTTCAGTCTCGACATAACATCGTCTTCCAGGTTTATAAATTTCATAGGACGAGTAATAGCCGCCTCTGTCCACGTCGGGTGATTTGGTGTGCACATCATCAAGAATCCATCAATCTGACCTGCCTTCAGACCCGGGATCATTTCGTTAAATCCCTTCATCATAAAATCACCACCCCAACTCTTCAAATCTTCAGGAGTAATACCATATTCACCGAGTACGTGTCTTGCTCCGACGTCACTCAAACCACCCTTTGTTTGAGTAGAAATTCGTATTTTCATTTTCTTAGCCTTTACGTCGGCCCAGCTTTTTATGTCGATATTAGTTTTTACACCACCGGCAACCCAATATGGGCCCAGATCTCCGAGTAGTGCCCTGATATTGGTAAGTTTTTCTGTGTATTTAATTTTCCCATTCCAGGCCCAATTCGCAACCATGGGAAAGGTGAAAGCAAGTTCAACCTTCTTTGCATTCAGAACCTTCGGATTACCGACGGCACCAGATTTGGGGAGCGCGGCTACCGTGGAACCGGCAGGTAGACCTTTACCAATAACATCAGCCATGATACCAGCCATAACATACCACCCACTACCCACCCTCGTGGAAGCGAGCTTTAGCTGTACCGGTTCAGCCGCCGATGAAATAGCCGGCATTACGCCGATGAAACACACCATAGTAATAATTACGATTAAACACTTTATCCCACCATAAAATTTTCTCATTGTTTTCTCCTTTCGGCTTTTAATTCCCCTATAAGAAATTAATTTAGCATAAACAATTTACTTTTTGCCAAAAAATTACGACAAAAAATCCAGGTCGCTTTTTTATGTTTTTACCCACCTCCCTCCATCTTGAATTAGGTTATGTTAACTTTGCAGTTATCAAAGGTGCAATCCACTAGATTTCTATCATACTTTACATGTACCGACAGAATATTCTCAAAATCCTACTTAAAGGTTTTAGCTTCGACCTTTCCCTCCTTCATTAATTTATCGACGTAAGAGCCGGACTTATACTTTACCGAATAATATTTGTATGGACGTGTCGGAGGAATCTCCATTCCCCGGTCTCTCATTGTTTGAAGTCCCAGCTTAACAGCAGTTGTTGCAACAACCATCTCCCGCCCTAAATTTCGACATGATCTCATATTTCTAGATCCTTGCGTCGGTGGTACTGTTCTCGTACCCTCTTTGGTCACACTTTCCCTGCCATATTGCTCTTTACTGTCCACAGTGGAAAGGAATGCCCCCGAAACGGAAGCAACCGGCAAGGTATCATTGCGAGTGGGAGGACAGGCAACCGGCATCATGCCTAATCTCAAACCCCATCTCCATAAGTCCATACCCGTCGTTTCCTGTCCTTCAATATCCGCGCCGCCAACGGTCACCACACCCAGTGTTTTATGTCTCATAGCACCGGCATGCTTGGTAAAGGTGTAGTAACCAAAGGGGGTCATTTCAATAAGCATCCTTAAAAGAGCGGTTGCTCCACACCCGTAAACGGGAGTCCCTAATATAATACCATCACTCTCCATCATTTTAGGAATAATCAGCCCTTTCTGATCTTCCGGGAATCTGTAGCAATGCCATGGTTCATCAGCCGGTGCGTTTATACCGAAGCAAGCCATGCATCCTGTACAATGTCGAAGAGTATAATCAGCCAGATGTACATATTCTGTCTCAACCCAATCAAACTCTTTAATTGCCTCTAATACTTCTTCCATAGCTCTGTCTGTTGTCATCCGGCGGGAGCTTCCACAAATTCCCAAAATCTTGACTTTCTTGTTTGCCATGTAGTTTTTCTCCCTTCGATTGAAGTTTTTGCAAGCTTTTCACCCAATAAACCAGGAAATGTCAATGTTGACAGGTACTCAATAAATGCCTTTATATAATACAATCTTCACACGACGCTGCTCGATTTCTGCACATTCATCCAAAACACCAAGTTATTCTTCCTTTGGAGTAGTGTATCTCTTATCGGGATCAAGTTCCCTCAAAACAGTAAGTTCTTTCTCCGTTGGAGCCTTGGTATACTCGATTTTATCGGGTATGATAATTTCAAATCCCGTCCGTTCCTTGATCTCTTCTATGGTGGCCCCTGGATGAAGTGTCTCCAGGCACATTCTCTTAGACTCTTTCTCAAATCCGAATATGCCCAGATGAGTTATAACCTTGTAAATGCCTCCGGCAAGCAAACCGGCATCCTTGCGGCTGGTTCCGCCCTGCAGGTAACCCGGGGTGGTGATGAAGTCCACCTTCTCTACAAAGCGCTTCTTCTCATGGTGCATTGCCACCAGTATCTTGGAAGCGAGACTTGCTATATCATTGGCGCCACCCGTCCCGGGCAGTCTTACCTTGGGATTATCGGCATCGCCGATAAAGGAACTGTTCAAATTCCCGTACTGGTCAATCTGGGCGCCACCGAGGAAACCATAATCCACATAGCCCCTCTGCTGGAGAAGCAGAATGTCCGTAATGGAAAGTAGCATATTGGCCCTTCTGGCCGCCCTTTGTTCATTGGTGCCGGGAGGCAATTTCCCTATTTGCACTTGCGGTCCGATGGCACCCCCTTCAAAGAGAATCGTCAGAGTTGGTGCGTGTAATTTCTGTGCAAGTATGCAGGATATTAAAGGCATCCCGGCTCCGCCAAAGACAATTTTCCCATCCTCCAGAAATCTGGCGCTCATGATGGCAACCAATTCAGCCGTATTGTAATCTAACTTAGTCATTGTAAATCCCCCTTCCCTCAATAGTGGCTTCCAGGATATTCTTGAATCCTATCTTTTCAATGCACAATGTGCTGTCCATAAGTTGGAATCTTACTTTTTATTGAGAGTTCTTATTCAAACTTCACAATGACTATTACTATACTATAATTTCGTAGAAAAGCCCAAACTCGATGTCAAGTACTGAATGAGCTCACTTGTTCCGGTACAATTTCATTTCACAGGCATATTAACTATAGCCTTCTTCATGCGATCCATGGCCTCTTCAATCTTCGCTATATCTGCCGCATAGGATACGCGGACAAAACCTTCACATCCGAATCCGCTTCCGTTCGTAAGTACAACTCCCGCTTCCTTTACCAGGTATTGGACAAGGTCCAGGGAGGGTACGCCCAGTTCGCGAATATCGGCAAAAGCATAAAAAGCCCCCTGTGGCGTAAAACAGTGCACCCCCGGAATATCGTTAAGCCTTTCCACTACCACATCTCTCCTCTTTTGATATGCCTCCTTCATTTCTGCAACACAGTCCTGAGGGCCTTTTAGTGCCGTTATGCATGCCTTTTGAGAAGGCACGTTGGCGCTGATATTTACCGTATGGTGATACTTCAAAAATTGCAACAGTCTTTCCTTGGAAGCAGCTAAATACCCTACCCTTAATCCCGTCATCGCGTAAACCTTGGAAAAACTGTTTACCTGTACTACGACATCTTTTGCACCGGGGAAGGAAACCAGACTTTTATATTGATCGTCACTATAGACAAAGCTATCATAGACTTCATCGGCGATAATGGTGACATTATGTTCCTGTGCTATCTTGACAATTTCCCCCAGCACATCTTCGGGATAAATGGCCCCCGTCGGATTGTTGGGACTCAAAATTACCATCGCCTTTGTCTTTGGCGTAATGGCACGCCTGATTGCAGCAGGATCGGGAATGAAATCATTTTCACTCTTCAACTCCACGAAGACGGCCTTTGATCCCGCCAACTGGGCATTCGCAAGATAGGGAGGATAATAAGGAACAAGTATAATAATCTCATCCCCCGGATTTGCCACTGCCATAACGGCAATATGGAGCCCAGCTTGCCCGCCTGCGGTAATCAGGAGTTCATCTTCCCAGTTATATTTCGCGCCATGATCTTTTTCTATCTTTCCGGCAATAAGCCTGCGCAGTTCGGGATCTCCGCGATCGGGACCATAATGGGTATGGCCTGCATCGAGAGCCTTCTTGACTGCCTCAAGAATGTGCGGTGGTGTTGTAAAATCAGGCTCACCCAGTTGAAGGTAAATGCAATCCTTTCGACCGGCGGCAAGATCCATAATGCTGTAGAATGGAGATCTTTCAACTGCAAGTATTCTGTCTGCTAACATAAAATTACTCCTTTTTTATATAACATTTTCCCTATTACAAAAGGATAGGGAATAAAACAAATCTTTTTCAATTGAACCGTCTTGTGCAATGTGTCGCAGTCTCGGAATTCAGCCGTCCAGTAAAACCGCCGGGTCTAATCCCTGCTGTTAATTGTTTGATATCAACTTCTCCTTTAACTACGTATCTTATCCGCTATCTTCGAAATTAAAATTCTGCTGTTTTCAATTACCCTTTGAATTCCTTCGGAACTTATATCATCCCAATGAATTCCTGCAGTCACAACCACCCTTGCTTCGAGTAGTGAGGCAAGCTTTTCAGATACCTCTTTTGCTATAACATCCTCTTTATGCCCGGGGAAGCACAGGACAGAAGCCGTCGCACTTACCACTTCAGCCCCCTTCAGACTCGGTCTGGATTGCGCCGCCGCAACCGCCCCTATGTGAGGCTTTTCTCCACCCTGGATAGAAACGAGCCAGTCGGAACCGACTCTCATAACGACTGCGTCCAGATTGTATGATTCCTCTTCCGTTCTGACATGAAACTGGAAGTATTCTGGAGAAATATCATTCATTTTTCATCACAAAATTACTGAAATATATATGTCGTGCCAACACTGTTCAAAAGAAATTGATCGGCCATTTCCGAAGCAAATTGATTAATCGCCTTCCACCCGGTACAGTGCATGGGAACGACAAAATCCGGTCTTAGTTTTTTCATCTCCTCGATCGTCCTTCCAATTATCGGCTCAAAAAGGGGTCCCGTAAGATGGAAACCACCCAAAACGGCATGGACCTTCTCTGTTTTCGATACTTTTTGCGTATGTTTGACGGTGTTAATAATCCCGGCATGGGAACATCCGCCGATAACGACAAGCCCCTTGTCCTTAATCTTGATCGCTATCCCCTGATCGTCATGCAACGGATCCACAACCCATTCGTCATTGACTTTGGCCTCGGCCCATAACAACCCTTTTTCAAAATCCGTAACCCGTTCCACTTCTCCCAACACCATGATGAGATCGGAGGACAGAGTAGATGCCCACCTTTCCTCGCGAATTTCCACCCCCGTCCCTTTCAAAGCCTCTTTATCTAACAGGGGTGCGTCCCGAACTCCCCCATGGGGAGAATTCATTCGCCGCCGGGAAAAGGCATCCGGATGGAGAACCAGTGGTATTCCCTTTTTACTCTCCTTTAGAAACTCCAGAAGGCCTCCGAAATGGTCCCTGTGACCGTGACTGAGGACAACACCCTCTATCGCTTTCGTATCCACGTCGAAGACCTTTATGTTGTAAAGAAGACAGAGGGCAGATCGGCCGGTATCCATCAGTACGACATGCTCTTCAGAGTCGGCGAACACCCTGATAAGGCATGCTAATCCGTGCTCCGCCAAGGGACCGACTACAGGAAATGCCTTTGGCCGTTTCATGACATCGGTGCTCTCAATTAGGAACGTATCGGTATAATTGTCCACCAAGACCGTAATTTCGACTCTTTCCGCTTCGCGCAAAATCGGGTCTGCCATTTTAATGACTCCTTGAAAACATTATTTGTTTGCTAAACCTCTTTCGGCGTTCTTATAGAACGCAGGGCACTTAAATCATAAACCTGTTCCTTCGTCATTCTATGGGTAGAGGCAACCCAGCAAAAAATAAGAAAGTTGCCGGATTCTCGATCGGGACGCTTGGCAGTTAAATCCCCAACGCTTTCCTCTTCTCGGGAGTGGGTTCTCCCGTGCTACTATCCCAACCACGGTATTCATAGTACCGCGCAAGCATGGTGTCCAGTGGAGGAAGGTTGCCTTTGGACGGCCCCTCTTTTCTTGCCTGAAAAAGCATACGCTTCGGCAGTGTATCCATAGCGGGCGTCACTCCCCAGCGCACATTCAACAACCGCTTCATGTCATAAATGCGCTCTCCGGCCAGCAGGATCCCCCGCGCATCCATTTCGATACCGGTAACCATTTCAAACCACCGCGCAAGGTGCGGCGTCTTCACGCCGCCAAACATGCTCAACTTACACGTGGTAAGGCTGTCAAAAAGCGCCATATAGTTCTGAAGATCGGCAACCATCTTGCCCTTGTCGGTACCAAAGCGATCGGCTATCTCATTAATCCCGAGTGTCGGTTCAGTCATATTTCTCTCGAAGGCATGCGTAAATCCCTGGAGATGACAGGCGCCCCTGTTTGACGTGGCATAGCCCAGCGCCACCGAATTGTAGGCCCTCGGATCGTGGGCGGGAAATCCCAGGCCCTTCACATGCATAGCAAAATCACCTGCTTCAGCAGGAAGCTCCTTCAAGATCGCGAGATACCCCTGAGCGAGAAATCCGCCGAGCCCCCTATTCTCACCCATCTCATTGATAAGTTTTATTACGCCTTCACTGTCTCCCCATCGGGGGACAATCCCATCGGTAAGTTCCGAAGGAAGAAGGCCCTTTTCAAAAGCTTCCATTGCAAAGCCTATCAAAGAACCGGCCTCCATGGTATCAATGCCTAAACGGTTGCAGCTTTCGTTCATTTTTTGAACCGCCGCAAGGTCATCGATCAGAAGATTTGAACCCAGAAGGGCGAGGGTTTCATACTCCGGCCCTCCCGTAATACCGGAATCTCCCATTCGCACCGTCCTTCCGCACCCAATCATGCAACCGGAACACCTGTAGTTTTTTACAAAAATGGAGCTTTTCATGGCCGGCCAGGAGATCTTTTGCGCCCCTTCAGGCCAATGATCCTGGGCGTAATTTTTGACGGGGTAAGAACCCAGTTCTTCCTGCGGAATGACCAAGCCGGGCGTGCCTCCCATGGTGAGACGGGCAGCCGATTCCCTGTACGATTTTGCGATTCCCTTTATATCACTTATTAATTCCTGGCCCCTTACCACAGGGATATTTTTCCTGCCATATACGGCGATGGCCTTCAGGTTTTTGGATCCCATCACGGCGCCCAATCCACCGCGCCCGGCAGCCCTTGCATGATGACCATCTGTCATCACTGCCGCTATTCTTATACACTTCTCGCCGGCCGGGCCAATGCATGTTACTACCGCACTTGGATGGGTCTCCGCCTGTATGGTCTCGTGGGTCTCAAAGGTATCTTTGCCCCAGACATGAGAGGCCCGTCTAAACTCAACCTTTTCCTCTGAGACCCATAAATACACAGGATCCCCAGCTTTACCGAATACCCTGATTCCATCTATTCCGGTCTTTCTGAGAGTGGTTCCCCAGGTACCGCCAACATTTGCCTCTCCCCATAGCCCGTTGAGGGGACTACGCCCTGCAATACCATGACGTCCCGAACTTGCAACCGCTGTTCCCGTCAATGGGCCACTCATAAATAACAAGTGTGCCTCGGGATTGAGGGGATCCACATCTTTGGGCCCCTCATCCCATAGAAGCC
>JAUVXT010000172.1 GCA_030603465.1 Deltaproteobacteria bacterium | reverse complement strand
CCTCCTCCGAAATTTGGGGGAAGCGTATAACTCAGGATCAATTATGTAAATTTTCAAATCGGAAAAAATGAAAATAGTTAATTATCTATTTAATATCAAAGTATTATGTCATGTCGTTAAACTTTTAACCGGACAGTAGTGTCCCCCGATAATGAAATATCCTGAACCCTGAATCTTGCATCTCCATCACGCTCGACCTTTTCAATGAGAGCAATTTCCCATGTCAAATAATCGCGCATCGCCTTCTCGGGTGCATCTTTTTGCTCGTATGGTTTGTACCAGACGTCGTCGACAGCGCACATTGCATTATTCATCCCTTCCTCTATTGGTAGATCGGAGTTTATCCAGGAAGAGTTGCCGCCATCGAGAACATTCACATGCGCGTCGGGCCGGATATCTTTTATATCACCTGCGGCCAAATGGGCCAGTATTCCGTCTTCAGAAGTCAGAACCAGCACATCACACTCCTGGATCTGATTGAGTCCTTCCGTCAGTCTTGATCTTACACACCATCGGGAACCGGGTATGTGTGATTTTATATGTTCTTTACTGCATGCAAGATCAATCACGACAACATTTTTCTCTGAATCGAGCATGCCTTTGAGATCAGTGGGAGATATGCCCTCGCCCATTACAAAACCGGCAATATTCAACGGGGAAGCGCCCTTGACTTTTGGCGCATCACCAATTCCACCTGCCAGTACATATAAATCGTTCCAGCCCAACTGAATCAGCCATGAGGCCGTCATAACAGACTGCACTTCGGTGGTATCGACAAGAACAACGCGCGCATTACGGACAGCCACATATTCATCGGTAGCCTGTGCCAGCTGACCTCCAGGCGCATTCCTGGAATATTCCAGATGTCCTGCTTCAAATTCCTCCGGCAATCTAACATCCAAGACATAAAGCGTCCGATTATCTGACTCACCCCTCCATTTCTCCAGTGTGGCGAGGTCTATCTTCTTCACACCGAAGCGTTCCGCCACACGCTCTGCACAGGCCTTTGCCTTAAGAAATCCATCCGTAGACGGCTCCGGCGCACAGCGTTCCATGCCCTCTTCAAGATCAAAACCTGCCAGATGCCAGCCCATGGTGCCGTCCTTCAGCGCGGCGACGGGATTTGGGATACCGGCATTAATCAAGGACTGCGTCCCGATGATGCTTCGTGTACGCCCGGCGCAGTTTACCACAACAAAAGTCGCCGGATCGGGCGCCAGGTCATGAACGCGCAAGACCAGTTCCGCACCCGGAGTATCGATACCTCCGGGAATATTCATGCGCGAATATTCCTCCTTCGGACGGGAATCTAAAATGACAAGTTTTTCTCCCCCGTCAATCATGGCCTTTAGTTCATTTGCCGTCAACCGGGGGGTATTGCATGTCTTTTCGACAATTTCTCCGAATGCCTTGCTGGGCACATTTACCCCGGAAAAGAGTTCATAACCCGCTTCGCCCCAGGCCCTGATACCACCATTCAGTACGGCAATGTTGGTGTATCCCAACTGTTTTAGACGTCTCGTCGCCCTTACGGCAAGATCTTCCTCACCACCTTCATCGACAAAGACTATTCGGGTGGCACGCCTCGGCGCCATATCATCGATTCGCAGTTCCAGATGGCTCAACGGGATAGAAGAGGCAAGGAGTTGATGCTCCTTATAAAATACACCCTGTTCACGCACATCGATTAGGGCGATTTCCTTTCCATCGCGTAACATCTCTTTAAGTTCTTTCGGGGAAATGATATTCACTTTACAACTCCTTCTCTCATTCATCGACCTCTTTTCGTATCGGAGGAATCAGGAAAACTGCCGCAACACAGAGAAAGCCCAGTATGGCATTTACGGTAAAGGCCATTCTAAATCCTGCCAGATCGGCCAACCATCCGACAAACAGGGTAACGATAGCCGTACTCAAAAAATTAACGGTCATAAAAAAACCATTTGCAACGCCCCTGTTCTTCCCGCAAAAATCGTAGAGGATCGCCATATTGACGGGCATAATGGAAAAGGCGATAACTCCCAGTAGCATGACCAAAGGGAATTTCATCCAGCCGGCGGAATAGACAAACGCAAGCATCAGGGCCGATGAAGCGGGAATTGTGACCAGGAGTATTCTGCGGCGTCCGACCCTGTCACTAATCGTTCCTCCAAAAAGGGCTCCTGCAATCCCGGCCAGTTCAAACAGTGCAAGCATTACTCCCCCGAGCCAGAGTGTCTTTTTCAGTGAAACCATATAGGTCGGAAGAAAGGCGGTAAAACTTGTAATCAGAAAGGCGCGGCAAAACAATAGCGTTATCAGAGGAATCATTATCCTCCTTAACATGTGCCAGATCTTGCCCATACTTCTTGCATTCTTTCTGCTGGAAGGGAGTTGAAGGTCTTTAAGGTTTATATAAAGGAGAAGAGCGGCAAAGATACCGATAAGCATTACTGGATAACTCCCCTCAAAACCCCACATCGATACAACCGATACTGCAATCAAGGGAGCGATTGTCCTGGCCAATTCCGCCCCGGTCATCCAGTAACTCATGCCCCTCCCCAGATCATTGCCGGACACATGGGCAACCATAACGGGACCGATTGTATGGAACAATGATGAGCTGATACCTGTAAGCACTAACAGCAGGCAAACGATTGTATAGTTGGGTGCGACACCCAGGAGACTCATGGCTATCGCTGTCGCTGCCGGAGTTACGATCACCATAATTCGGGCGTCCACAAAATCGGATATATAGCCGAATACAGGACTTAATAGAGCGGGCATTCGCAATGCGACAGTAAGGAATCCGGCAAGCACCATCGACAGGCCGAACTTTGAAATAAGAAGAGGAAGAAAGGGCGCCAGGAAAACGGCAAAGGCATCCTGAACGAAATGCCCGCTGGAAAGCATCAAAACATTTTTTGTCTGAAATGTCGCACTTTTATTCTTCAATATTTTCCCTCAACAGAAAGTAATCATATCCAAATCCCGATCGGTAAAACCGATATATCCATATCCCTGGTGCAGCAGCACTGAGATGAACAGCGAGTGCATTTCCCGCTGCTTGCTGCGGGGATCTTCAATTTTTATCCCTTTGTAATTGTCTCTTTTTTCTTGACTTATGAATCCCAATTCCATAATCCTGTTATTATCTGTCAGATGAATTCCTGTCATGTCAACGATGCTTTGTCATTTCGAAGGAGTCTTCACGACTGAGAAATCTTAGATTTCTCCCTGCGGTCGAAATGACATTTCTTGATTGACACGACACTCTTTACTGTTACATGTTTTAATAATCAAAACAATTATTACACCACCGAAAGGAACAGGAAAATGAGCAAAAAAAAACCTACAGGCATCATCATAGGCGATGCCCTGGGAATCGGCCCTGAAATTACGGTAAAGGCATTATCGGATACTGCAATCTATCGGATCAGCAAACCTGTTCTCATCGGTGACGCCGAAGTTGTGAAAAGAGCTTTAAAAATAGCGGGAATAGATATGGAAATTCATGTCATCAAATCTCCAGCTGATGCACTCATCCAATACCCGACACTCAATATCATCGATGTGGAATGCCACGAACTCTATAATGCCAACATGGGAGAAATTTCTCCCATCTCAGGACGCGCCCTTGTGCAATGGTTTCAAAAGGCCATTGAACTGGCAGAAGCGGGAGACCTCGGAGTGATAGCATACGCCCCCCTGAACAAGGAGGCCATTCATTCCGCAGGCTTCGACTTTCACGATGAAACCGATATGATCGAAACTTTCACAAACGAGGATATCTCGACACTGCTTGTTCTCTCCATGTCGGGCAAATTCCGCACCGCCTCCGTTCCTCCCCTCCATCTCTCACTCAGGAAGGCCTGTGAAACCTTAAGCTATGACGGTATTTTACAATCTCTTAATCTCCTCAACAACGCCATGAATGATTTCGGAATCAAGAGCCCCATTATAGGGGTATCGGCGCTCAACCCACACGGAGGAGAATCAGGCCTCCATGGAGACGAGGAGATACGCATCATCAAACCTGCAATAGAGGAAGCTATAAGCCGGGGAATAGACGCCCGGGGGCCTTTTCCCCCTGATACCGTCTTTCTCCGCGGCAAGAAGGGCGAGTTCGATTGCGTACTGGGCATGTACCATGATCAAACGCGGATAGCTATGAAACTGGTCAGTTTTAAAAAGATCATCTACACGGTACTGGGGATATCGATCCCTTTTGTCTCTGTGGCCCACGGAACGGCAAACGACATCGCCGGCGAAGGTATTGCTGACGCCGATAATTTCAAACGGGCCCTTAGATACGCAGGCCGTGTCCGATAATTTAAACCCTCAGACAAATGGAGAGCGTTACAGTTTAATTGACGACTTCGTAAAAAGTCCAACTTCTGCGTTCTTACGAGTCCAGTTTAATCGGATCGCTCTAAATACTGAAACTATTATACGGTCGTTACGACAGCTGTTGGATTAGCGGGGTGATTGTATGTCACCCCAGTTGAGCTCCTCCACTATATATTGAGAAAGTGTCTCCCACCGGACAGCCGGTAGACCGGCAGGAAGAATCAGATTTTCTCCCTCCATCCGCAATGGCGGCTCAAGAAATTGAGCAATCCCCTTGAGAAATCCGTTCATCTCACCGGCATGAACGGTCAGACCCGTTCTATGGGCAACCTGTGCCTCATGGAAGCACCCGATATCTGTTGCAACGCCGTTGCCCAGAACAACCTTCAACCCGGCATTGGCCGCTTTTTTGATCAGGTTCTCCAGATAGCGAAAGCTGCCACATTTCATGAGTTTAAATTTCACAACCCCTGCACAGCCGGTCTCAATGGTGCGGTCAAGTTCCTCTTCTCCGGTAATCGCCTCGTCCAGCATGAGGGGAACGGGACAGATCTTAATCAGCCTGCTCATTTCATCCCACGCATCAGTACCCAGAGGTTGTTCCAGTAATTCAATTCCCGTCGGATCCAATCCCTCGACAAATTGAATCGCCTGAGAATAACTATAGGCCTGATTGGCATCCAGTCTTATCTGTACTCCCGGCTTAAGAAGGGTCTGCAAGTGGCAAACCCGCCCCAGATCTTCCTTAACTGAAAATCCAACCTTGAACTTAAGGGTATGGTATCCCTCCTCCAGGAGTCTTCGGGCATCAGATTCAATTTCTTCGAGCGTCTCACCCTGTACAACGCCCAGGATGGGAACACTGACAGAATCAGTCGGCGGATTCGTAATCGAATCTATAATACTTTCCAATGCCGTCACCAGAGGAGTCGCGGCGAAGGACAACTTTTTTTCTTTAGCAATTACACCACCGAGAGCCTCCTCCGGATTTTTTCCCAGGAGTTCAGGCCCATGAAGACATACGAATTCCCATGCATCTTCAAGATTCTCGGTAAAATATCCGGGCACATCGGTGGTCTCTCCAAAGCCTCCTTCCCCATCCGTTTCAATGCGCACGATTATACTGTCAAAAGCATTCAGCGTAATCAAAGAAAGATGATAGGGTCTTCGTAATGGAAGACGGGTCCTGTATGCTGCCACTCCTTTTATGATAGATGACATACTTTCTCCTCGAACTGAACAGCGCTATTACTGCCACGACATCAAAAATCAATCACAGGGTATTCCTGTAAAATCCCTATGTTTCCCATTCTGATCACAAAAGCTACAGGCTATGAATTACTTGCCGGTCTCCTCTTCTTCCATATTGCCATAACCAGAGGATACATGAGGAAGCAAAAGGCTACAGCGATCATGCCATGATCGC
>JAUVXT010000011.1 GCA_030603465.1 Deltaproteobacteria bacterium | reverse complement strand
CGAAGGCAGGGGTATAGGGCTTGCGAATAAAATCAAGGCCTATCATCTGCAGGAGAATGGGATGGATACCGTGGAGGCGAATCTGGAACTTGGATTTAAAGAGGATCTGAGGGATTATGGGATTGGAGCGCAGATCCTTGTCGATCTGGGTGTAAAAAAGATGAGGCTCATGACCAATAACCCCAAAAAGGTTGTGGGCGTTGAAGGATATGGCGTAAAGGTTGTTGGAAGGGTGCCTATTGAGATCAAACCCAATGAAAACAATGTACACTACCTGGAAACAAAAAAGAATAAGATGGGGCATTTATTAGAAATATAAAAAACGGGAGAATCTATCATGTCCAAAATCGTTGAAGGAAAAATCGTTGCCAAGGGTTTGAAGTTCGGTATCGTCGCCAGCCGATTTAATGATTTTATCTGCGGTAGACTTATTGAAGGCGCCGTGGATGCCCTGAAAAGATCGGGAGCCGATGAAAAAGACATCTACATGGTGAAGGTGCCGGGGGCTTTTGAGATACCGGTAGTAGCAAAGCGACTTGCAAAGAGCGGCAAATTTGACGCAGTAATCTGTCTTGGCGCTGTAATAAGAGGCGCAACTCCCCATTTTGAGTATGTCAGCGCCGAGGTTTCAAAAGGAATTGCCGCGGTAACGCTGGAAACGGAAATCCCTGTCGCCTACGGAGTTATCACCACCGATACTATTGAACAGGCGATAGAGAGGGCCGGTTCAAAATCGGGGAATAAAGGCTGGGACGCTGCCATATCTGCAATAGAAATGGCAAACCTCTTTAAGATAATCTGATCAGGAAAACGAATGGGACACAGGAGAAAAGCCAGGGAAGTCGCCCTGCAGGTTCTTTACCAGATGGACATATTAAAGATCGATGCCAAAGAGGCTATCGAACTCTTCTGGGACAACTTCGATGCGCCTGAGAACATAAAGGACTTCTCCGTTCATCTGGTAGAAGGCACCTGGAATCGAATCGAGGAGATAGACGATGTTATCAGGAGCTGCTCGGAAAACTGGTCTTTAGAGCGAATGGCAAAGGTGGATAAAAGCATCCTCAGAATGTCGGTATACGAACTTCTCCATTGTGATGATATTCCTCCAAAGGTAACCCTCAATGAGGCTATTGATCTGGGGAAAGAATACGGCTCGGAAAATTCGGGTTCTTTTATAAACGGTATTCTGGACGCGTTATATGCAGAAATACGCAATGAAGATGAAAATTAATGTATTCTCGGAATCGATAGATGTGCTGAATTACGATGTCCTGACTCTGGGATTCTTCTCCGATGAAAGACCGCCAAGAGGTTACTGCGGCCTTGTAGACTGGCGCCTCAACGGCATGATATCAAACCTTATAGCAAAGGGGAATATAGAGGGCGCCTTTATGGAGAAGGTGCTTATTTCACCCAATCTGCGAATTCCCTCCTCAAAAATCTTGCTCATCGGCCTGGGAGATATAGCACATCTTACATATGAAAAATTATACACGGCAGGTCACACTATTTCTAAGACATTAAGCGAAATAAAGTGTGATGATTTTGCCTTCGAAATTCCTGGAACAGGAAGGTGCGATCTGGACGTTTCAAAGATGGCAACCACGCTGATTTCGGGTTTTTTTGACTTCCTGGCAGAAAATTCAAGACTATCAAACGGCCACATTCCAACCTGTGTCCTGGGAGAAGAAGACCATCTGGCTGAAATCATCCTGGGAATGCACAAATTTAAGGTGGATGTAAAGAAGAGGGCCAAAATTGATATCACAGAAATAAAAAATCAGAACAGGGATAAAGAGTTTTTTCGAGGGTTATAAGGATGAGAGTGGTTGTTATAGGGGCCGGCGAAGTCGGTTATAACATTGCCGATACTCTTTCCAAAGAGGGCAATGATGTCATCATCATTGACAGGGAGGAAGAACGACTTAAGATCGTCTCCGATAATCTGGATGTGGAAGCGATACTCGGCAGCGGAAGCAGTCCACGAATCCTCAAAAAGGCAAAACTGGATCAGTCTGAAATGGTGGTTGCCGTCACCGATAGCGATGAAACCAATATAGTAGCCTGCCTTCTCGCCTCCACCCAGTCAAAAGTTCCCTTTAAGATAGCTCGAATCAGGGCGCCCGATCTGACCAGGGAATCAATCCTCTTCGACAAAAAGCATCTTGATATAGACCTTTGCATCAATCCGGAAAGGGAATCGGTTAATAGTGTCATCAATCTGCTGGAATATTCGGGCGCCTCGGAAGTGATAGACTTTGCCGGAGGCCGCGTCAAACTTATCGCCTTTTCCGTGAACCCCGGGTGCGTTGTTATCGGGAATAATCTCATGGAGATTAATAAGATGTATGGTGAGAATATTATTGTCGCATCCATTACACGTGCGAACGAATCCTTTGTCCCGACAGGCGAATCGGTGATAAATGAAAATGATTATATCTTCATATTTACCGAATCCACAAATGCAAGAAAGATACTCCACTTCTTCGGTAAAGAGACGGAACCTTCCGAGAGAATATTTGTAATGGGTGGCGGGACTACCGGACTTATGCTGGCCGAATTGCTTGAAAAGAGGGGTATTGTCACCAAGATCATAGAAAAGAGGCAGGACAGATGTGAAACGCTGGCCTCTGTGCTGAACAAGGCAGTAATCCTCCACGGTGACGGAACGTGCCAGGATCTCCTTAAAGAGGAAAACATACAGGATGCGGATTACTTCATCGCCGTTACAGATGATGATGAAGCAAACATACTGGGGGCCCTTCTGGCCAAACAGCTTGGCGCGAAAAAGACGATTGCCCTTATAAAAAAGGTTGATTATACACAACTTGTATCTACCGTGGGCATAGACAGTGTTATGAATCCCAGGCATGCCACCATAGGCGCCATACTGCATTATATCAGAAAGGGAAAGGTTATTTCGGCTACGCCTCTAAGGGATGAAAAGACAGAGGCCGTCGAGTTTATAGCATTAGAAACATCGGAGATAATAAACAGGCCGCTTAAGGACATCAAGTTTCCCAGAGGAACCATTATAGGGGCCATTTTAAGGAACGACGAAGTTATAATTCCCTGGGGCGACACCGTCATCCTTCCGGGAGATCATGTCATTCTTGTTGCCCTTCGTTCGGCGATTCCGGAAGTCGAAAAAATCCTTACAGTCAAATTAGATTACTTCTAATGAATGTCAGAAATATTCTTTACATATTAGGGGCCCTCCTTTTTTCCCTGGGCCTTACCATGCTTTTCCCCCTGTTCTGGTCCATCTATTATGGAGACGGAGATTTCCGGGCAATATTTCTTTCATTGGTGATCACGTGTATTGCCGGAGCCTTCCTCTATCTTATATTCAAACCATCTGACAGGGAAATTGGCCTAAAGCACAAAGAAGGATTCCTGATAGTCGCACTGGGGTGGTTTTTGGCTGCCGCTTTCGGATCCCTGCCCTATCTCTTTCAAGGGGTAGTTGCCACCTTTGGCGATGCCTTCTTTGAATCCATATCGGGATTCACAACCACAGGGGCGACGGTACTCGTAAATATCGAGAACATCCCCCGCGGCATCCTTTTCTGGCGTTCCCTCACTCAATGGCTTGGCGGGATGGGAATCATCATACTTTCCATTGCCATCCTACCGCTGCTCGGTGTGGGTGGCATGCAGCTCTACAAGGCGGAACTGCCAAGTCCTGTGAAGGATAAACTAACCCCTCGAGTGAAGGAAACGGCGCGCACCCTCTGGATAGTCTATGTCATTATATCCACTGTCGAGTTTATTCTCCTTCTCTTGGGAGGAATGGATGTATTCAACGCCCTCTGTCATACCTTCACTACCATGGGCACAGGAGGCTTTTCGACAAGCGATGCGGGCATCGCCGGTTTCCACAGCGCCTACATAGATATCGTAATCACCCTTTTTATGCTGATTGCCGGGATCAATTTTACTCTGCACTACAGCCTCCTGACGGGAAGATTAAAACCCATATTGAGAAGCAGCGAGTTGCGTTTCTATCTGGGGGTTGCTCTCGGGGCCATCATGCTCGTTGCCCTCGATTTGAGGCTGAACCTCTTTGAAGAAATAGGAGCGTCTCTCAGATATGCATCCTTTCAGGTGATTTCTATATTGACGACGACGGGATTTGCCACGGCAAACTTTAATGAGTGGCCCGCGCTTTCAAAGATTATTCTACTCATTTTGATGTTCGTGGGGGGATCGGCAGGTTCCACCGGTGGAAGCATAAAGTGCCTGAGAATTCTGCTCATCCTGAAACACAGTTACATGGAACTGTACAGACTCATACATCCCCACGCAATTAAGGGCATCAAGCTCGATTCAAAACCGGTATCAGGGGAAGTCATGGAGAGTGTCTGGGGATTTTTCGTTCTATATCTTTCTATGACAGTTGTCGCATCCATCCTGTTGTCGATTTTAGGCCTGGATATGATGACGGCCTTTTCAGCGGTAGCAGCGACGATAGGAAATGTAGGTCCCGGCTTCGGAGCCGTTAACGCCTTCGCAACCTACAGTGAAATCCCCTATCTGGGGAAATGGATACTGTCGTTCTGCATGCTTGCCGGAAGACTCGAAATTTACACGGTAATAATTCTTCTGATTCCCGAATTTTGGAAAAAATAATATAGATTTTAACCTCCAATCCACCGCGCCCACCTCAGTGCTGCCAGGAGAACCGGTGTTTTTGTAACAAACAGAATATAAATATGGATTATCCCGGCAACTGCTGGAGACACACCACTTCTCGGCTCGTGTCATGTATATAGCAGATAGCAGCAGTCTACTTTACGGCCATTGATGATCAGATATGTAAACTTTGAAAATCGGCGAAGGTGTTGCGATATGTAATTCATGCATTCAATACTGTTACCGTATACATCTGTGGGAAATATTGCCACTTTGAGGGGTTCTAGTTTAACACTACATATTGTGTGTGCATTACTTTCTGAAGTCGTCAGCCTAACGATTTATCAATATACGCGCTCTTTCAATCCGAAATCAATGGCGGATCAGAAAAGAAATCCTTACACTTTTTATAATTGACTATGGAGTTATGATATGAGATTCATGTTTGGAAAGAAGTTCTCCTAATTAAATTGAAAAGTTAAGAATAATTATTGGAGCAGCCGTATGAGCAGTGCGGGATTTTTTATAACCCTGTTTGATAGGGACACCTTGAAACTCTATTTAAACAAAGGAGTATATGGTTTTCATATGCCCCCGGTTTATGGCGGGGTTTCTAATAGGAGCAGACACTATGCAGCATTAGCTGATTACGGATGCTCAAGAAGTGATTCTCATATTTTTTTCTTTCTAAAAAGAGAAATTATTTATGGTGGTCAAATCATTGGTAGTGAAAAACATGGCTCTTTTTATTTAAATGGCACATATTCTCCATTGTGCCAAAATGCTAATGCTACTTTATTTTGGGATGAATCTAACAGGAACTGCTATTCAAGTACTGCTCGAAAAGGGATATTTACTCGACCTAATGTAAAGAATAACGACAGCGAGGTATGCCAGCCATACATTTTAATGTTTAAAGATAGATTGGGGCTATCTGGTAATACAATTTCATCTGACCAATTGTATTTCAATATTGGCAAATATCCTTTCCCCTTGCCGACCAACAGTATTTCAGATATGGGCTTCTGTACAATGACCCCCTTTGAAACTAACATGGCTCTCGAACTGTTGAAGAACGAAAGTGTAGGGAAATACGAATTTAGCAATTATGATGAAGTGGAAATTTTGAAAACTCCAACACCATACCGCACAGCATATGATGTAGGAAGCATATCGGAAGTTGTTAGTGAATCACATATGGAGGCTTCGGTGCTTTCAAACCCAAACTTACTAAATAAAAAGCTGAGGCCAGACAGCGAAACTACTCTTTGTAGACAGATACCTATCTCTCCATTTAAGCCTTTCCAAATGGATAGAGCTGACATTTGCTATTACAAAGAATCCTTTTGCAATGGTGCTTTGCCATATATGGTTATAGAGTTAAAAAATAAAAACGCAGGAAAAACAGAATGCAAGCAAACTGAAAGATACCTGAAATGGTTGAATAAATGCGCACCTGATGACAGCAAAAATATAAATATATATCTGCTTGCCCCTGGTTTTAAAAAAACTGCAAACATTTCTCTGAAATTTGCGAATCAAATTCATTTAGAAAAAATATAAAACACTTGACTTGGTTGGTATAATGGTATAAATGTACCAACATATTAAAATGAAAAACAAACAGATACATATAAGATTAACAGAGGAAGAACATAAATTACTCCGCATTATTTGCATTCACAAGGGGGTGTCCATTCAGGATTTAACTCACAACCTTATAAATGATTTTTTAAATGAAAACAAAAAACATTTATCATCATTAATCAAAATAGATGAAAAGTAATCCTGAAATGAAGCTCTGTTTTGTCTCATAAAAACTTGTTTGTATATGGGAGAAGTCAAAAGGTGGAAGCATATTACAAAGAAATAGGAATAAGGATTTTTCATGGTGATGTGATTGAAGTATTAGGCGCGTTACCAGAGGAAAGCATTGATTTAATTTTTGCAGATCCACCCTACAATCTATCAAATGATGGTTTTACCTGTCACGCAGGAAAAAGAGTAAGCGTAAATAAAGGTAAATGGGATAAAAGCAAGGGAATAGAAGAGGATTTCAATTTTCATTACAGTTGGATGGAAGCATGTAAGCGAGTCTTAAAGCCAAGTGGTTCATTATTCATCTCTGGTACTTACCATTCCATATATGCTTGTGGCTTTGCTCTTCAAAAGCAAGGCTGGCATATGATTAACGATATTTGTTGGTATAAACCTAATGCGGCACCCAATCTTTCTTGCAGAATGTTTACGGCAAGTCACGAAACTCTAATCTGGGCAAGAAAGAATAAAAAATCAAAACATACATTCAATTATGATGCGATGAAAAATGGTAAATGGAGTGATGATTTCATAAAAAAACCTGGGAAGCAGATGAGAAGCATATGGGCAATCAATACTCCCAAAAATGGAGAAAAAAAGTATGGCAAGCATCCTACGCAAAAGCCGGAAGCCCTCTTAAAGCGGATCATTTTAGCTGGCAGCAATGAGGGCGATATTGTACTTGACCCATTTTGTGGAAGTGCAACAACAGGAGTTGCGGCGTTAAGACATAATCGAAAATTTGTAGGGATAGATTTAGAACAAGAATTTTTAGACAAGCTTGCAATTCCAAGAATCAAAGATGAGCTGGCACGGAGAGAGCTACCCTTGTTTCAATCTAAAGCTCGAATCAAGGAAGGACCGGTTGAATATGGTTTGCTACCATAGTGTAGGAGAAATTAGTAATGGAAAGAAAAGAAGCAATTAAGAACTTACAACGGCTTATTGGCAAAGAACTTCACGAATTAGCCAATGAATTCGGAGTTACTATATATCGAAATGGTAGAGTAAATAAAGGCTGGGCTGGGCATGTGTTTGAAAGATTTTTAGAACTACCAATTAATTCAGCCCAAGCACCAAATTTTGGATCATGGGAATTGAAGTCAATTCCGCTAAAGTACAAGAAGAATGGAGAACTTACTTTTAAAGAAACAATGGCTATTACTATGATCGATCCAGTGAATGTACGTCAAAAGGAATTTGAAGATAGCCATTTATTGACAAAGCTCAACAAGGCTATAGTTGTTGCCAGGATAGTCGGAGATACTGTAGATGAGCCCAGCTATATTCATTCTATTGTTGAGTTTGATTTGCAAGGTGAATTATATGATGCCGTAAAAGCTGATTATGATCTTGTCAGAAATGTTTTGTTTGACCCACAAAAAGGATTTGACGCTTTAACTGGGAAAATGGGTTACTACATTCAGCCAAGAACCAAAGGTGCAGGTCACGGATCAACATCCAGAGCTTTTTACGCAAGACCAAGATTCTTAAAAGAGTTCATCAAAATATAATTACAGCAAATCATTCAAATGGAATTCCCGACTTGCAAAACTTTTCCTTTCCTGTCATATATTCTTCGTCACTTTTTTGAGGTTCATAAAGGTTACCTGACCTTTTTCCTCTTCGAAGATTTCTACCAGCAATAATCGATTTTCTCCCGAAACGATTTTAAGGAGTTGTAGGAAGTTAATAATTTTCTTCATTGAAGCGAGTTCAGATATTCACCACATACCTTGATCAATAATCCGAAATCGAAAAGTACACATATCTTGCCACTGTACGTAGTTATCAGTTATCTGAACTGGTAAAATTGACGGTGAAGTTGTGATATTAATTCTCTGTATGCGATTTATGGGACGGATTTGTCCCTTTTCCCCGTTGTTTATTTCCTGAAAGAGTGATTTTCTGATTCAGCCCGGCAACTATAATGGCACATGGAAAATGAATGTCTGGCATAAGTTCAGAAGGCAACAACGTCCCCCTATTATATTTTCCTTCATCAAGAAGTTTCCTGTTTTAGACGTGCTGACCTTACCCCATAGTATGGGCCATATTTAAATTGAGTCTTTGGTTCTGTAAAGAAATATTTTGTTCTTTTAAAAATTCATACGGTGTTAAATCGTTCAAAGAGCTGTGTGGTCGTTCTTTATTATACGCGTTTCTCCATACTTCGATCTTATCCTTAGCATCAGTAATGGAAAGAAACCAGTGTTCATTCAGACATTCATCACGAAACTTGCCGTTGAAACTCTCAATGAAGGCATTGTCTGAAGGTTTGCCGGGCCGAGTATGTTCAATAACTATATTGCGCTTTTCAGCCCACTGATGAAAGTTAGCACTGGCAAATTCAGGCCCATTATCAACACGGATACGTTCAGGATAGCTATGGAATGTGGCAATCTGATCTATGAATGCAGTGACACGTTTTGCCGGAATCGAGCTATAAGCCAGGATACCCGGAGATTCTCGTGTAAAATCATCAACAATCGTGAGTACCCGGAAGCGCCGTCCATCTGCAAGGGAATCCGACATAAAGTCTATTGACCATACTTCATTTGGCCTCGATGCAGCAATCATGTGAACACGAACGGGCAGTATCCTTTTCTTCTTAGTACGACGACGCAGTGACAAACTTTCCTCCTTGTAGATTCGCTCCGTTTTCTTGTGATTGATGATCCAGCCTTCTTTTTTCAGTAGTACATGCAGTCTGGGGCTTCCGTAACGTTTATGTTTGTATGCCAGTTCTTTCATGCGTTTTCTCAGTTCGTTATCGTTCTTTTTAACTGGTTTATACTGACTCGTTGACCGGTTGAGATTCACCAGTTCAATTGTCTGTCGTTTGCTCAGCCCAAATTGAGATACAGCGTAATCCATTGCCTGTCGTTTCGCTTTGGGCGTTAGAAGTTTTTTTCAAGAAGATCTTTTAAAACCTGATTATCCAGGCTCAGATCAGCAACGAGACGTTTTAGACGGCGGTTTTCGTCTTCAAGTGCTTTTAACCTTTTCGCTTCGCTGATATCCATGCCGCCATACTTATTGCGCCAGTTGTAGAATGTCTGTTCCGCAATACCGTATTTACGGCATAATTCGACAATCTTGATCCCGAGTTCAGCTTCCTTTAGAATCTTGATGATCTGTTCTGTGGCAAAACGCTTTCGCTTCATACATGAATCCTCCTGTTTGACTTTTCTTTATCAGAAAGGACTCAACTTGAAAATGGCCTGGTTTTAGGGGGAAAGGTCCGTGCTTTTAGACGTTGACATAGGGTATTTCTGTTTGTTATGAGTGATGTAATAAAAAATTCAAGATAATAGGGCAAGGCAAATTTGCTTGTCCAATCAATGGTTGAAAGAGAGATATATGAAAAAACAAATTATCAATGGAATTAAATTGTTAGCAGCTATAATTATCATAAGTAGTTTTATTGGTTGTGCGCCAGCGGTATATACACCACCAAAATTCTTATCAGATTATGAAAAGTTTTATAGTCAACAAGCGCCATCAAAATATCCACAAACAGAGAGAATTAAGCTGTTTGAATATAGGAATATCAGCATAGATGATATTCAAAAAATATTATTTGATGATTATTTGGTTATCGGAAAATCAGTGTTTAATGGTTCATATGTAAATCCAAGGAATGCTATATCATATGCAAAATCAATA
This sequence comes from Deltaproteobacteria bacterium, assembly GCA_030603465.1. Lineage (GTDB taxonomy): Bacteria > Desulfobacterota > Syntrophia > Syntrophales > UBA2210 > JAFGPZ01. The sequence goes on along the minus strand of JAUVXT010000011.1, from coordinate 12,177 downwards.
GGTGCAGATGTTCTGGTAACAACCGCACAGTTTAAAGAGAAAATAACTAAGCTGGTACCCACTACGGTACCAACAAGCTCAACAACAGGGTTTTTTGCTGGTTCCAGCCTTTCGTCTTATACAACTGCAACAACATACGGTACACGAACAATAACGAAGCAGGTTACAGTTGATAGATATGACCAACACGGTATATTTTTGAAAAATATTAACAATATAAATCCATTATGGGAAAGAACAGAGGTGCAATACAAAAAAACTAAAACTAATCAGATTGAAGGTATATGGAAGAATGAAAATTACAAACTTAATATTTTTCAATCAGGAGAACAGATAGTTGCCTTTGTAATTGATACATCAAAAGCTAGACAAGGTTCTTGGAGGAAAGACGATCTTAAATTTATTTTTGGTGTAAAATCAAACAAGGGAGTGTATTTAATGGGCGATAAAACACCTCGTCCTACAAAGTTTGGCATAAATAAGTTTGGGCATTTAGAACTGGAGTTAATTACTAGTGGCCAAAAATTCTCATTTGGGAGAGAATAACACATTTCGCCGAATATGCTTTTGCGGCAATTCGCAAAAGCCGCTCCCGCGTTTGTCTTGCGTGCCCGATTGCCTTTCCCATATCTGAAGATATTGAGATGGGGTTTTTGTCGCGCGTGCGTGGCGGTGTATCTTGCCTCGTCTTTTGTCCCCGGGGAATATGCCGGTAAACCTGTGATCGATTGCCTTTCCCGGATAGATATCTTCATCCCAATCCGCTATAAATCAACAGCCCGAAGTGGCTTATAATTTTGTCTTAAAATATACAATCCTCTTTGAATGTCGCACAATTTATGATAGAAGGGCATTGATATTCCAATTATATGTTAACTCTGGAAAGCGAAGATATCTATGGCCAGGAAATACAACCCTCAACAAATCGAAGAAAAGTGGCAAAAACGCTGGGAAGAGGCCGGGACATTCAAGGTTACTGAAGATCCGGCAAAGGAAAAATACTACCTCCTGGAAATGTTTCCTTACCCCTCGGGTAAGATCCACATGGGCCATGTGAGGAACTATACAATCGGAGATGTGGTGGCCCGATACAAGAAGTTGAGGGGATACAACGTCCTGCATCCCATGGGGTGGGATTCATTCGGCATGCCCGCGGAAAATGCGGCTATCGAACACAGGATTCCACCGGCCAGATGGACGAATGACAATATCGCCGCAATGAAGAAGCAGTTAAAGAGGATAGGGTTCAGCTACGATTGGGACAGGGAAATTTCCACATGCGAGCCCGAGTATTATAAATGGGAACAGCTCTTCTTTCTCTGGATGTATGAAAAGGGCCTCGCGTACAAAAAGGGCGGTTCCGTCAATTGGTGTCCCAAATGCCGGACCGTTCTGGCCAATGAACAGGTAGAGGCGGGACTATGCTGGAGATGTGAAGCGGAAGTTACTGAAAAGTACTTTGATCAATGGTTTTTCCGCATAACAGATTACGTGGAGGAGCTTCTCGAGTACTGCGACAGACTCCCCGGATGGCCCGAACGGGTCCTTACCATGCAGAAAAACTGGATCGGCAAGAGCCACGGATGCGAAATCGTATTTCCCATGGCCGATTCGGACGATGCCATCAGGGTCTTTACCACCAGGCAGGATACCATATTCGGCGCCACCTTCATGCTGATAGCGGCGGAACATCCCCTTGTGATGGAACTTGCAAAGGGAAAAGCCGTGGAAGAGGAGGTCAGGGAATTTGTTGGACGCGTAAAAAAACAGGATAAGCTGAAAAGAACATCGGATTACTATGAAAAAGAGGGTGTCTTTCTCGATTCCTACTGTCTGAACCCGGGTACAAACAAAAAGATGCCCATCTATGCCGCCAACTTCGTACTCGCGGATTACGGAACGGGATGTGTTATGGCTGTGCCGACCCACGACCAGCGCGACTTTGAATTCGCGAAAAAATATGACCTTCCGCTTGTTGTTGTAATTCAGAATCCCGATGACCCCCTGGACGCTGAAACCATGTCCGAAGCGTATGTGGATGAAGGTATTCTGGTCAACTCGGGCCAATTCGACGGCATGGAAAATCTGAAGGCGCTGGAAAATATAGCGGAATACCTGGAATCGATAGACCGGGGGAGAAAAACCGTCGAATATCGGCTGAGAGACTGGGGAATATCCCGGCAGAGATACTGGGGAGCGCCAATCCCGATTATAAATTGCGAAAAGTGCGGGATTGTGCCCGTGCCGGAAAAAGACCTTCCCGTAGTATTGCCCAGGGATGTGGAACTGACCGGCGAAGGCGGATCGCCGCTTGAAAGACTCAAAACATTCCTGGAAACAGCATGTCCCAACTGTGGCGGCCCTGCCAGAAGGGAGACAGAGACGATGGACACCTTTGTCGAATCCTCCTGGTACTTCGACCGGTATTGTTCCGCTGACTGTGATGCAAGCCCGGGCCTTGACAGGGAAAAGGTCAACTACTGGATGCCGGTAGATCAGTATATCGGAGGCATCGAGCATGCCATTCTGCACCTCCTCTATGCCAGATTCTATACCAAGATGCTGAGAGATTTCGGTGTTTTAGATGTTGATGAACCCTTTACAAATCTCTTGACACAGGGAATGGTATGCAAAGAAACCATGATGTGCGCGGAGCATGGATACCTTCATCCCGATGATGTGAAGGGTGGTAGGTGTGTCCACTGCAATGGTAAAGTGACTACAGGCAAAACGGAGAAGATGTCCAAATCTCTGAAAAATGTTGTAGATCCCGACTATCTTATAAAGAAATACGGCGCGGATACGGCAAGGGTATTCTGCCTTTTCGCGGCTCCACCTGAAAAGGACCTGGAATGGAACGACCAGGGAGTGGAAGGATCGTTCCGCTTTCTGAACAGGGTATGGCGCATCATCATGGATTATGTGGATGATATCAAAGATGTTCCGCCCCTTGAAAAGGGAGCCGAAGTTGATGGGGAACTGAAGATTCTCACGAAAAAGACCCATCAGACGATCCGAAAGGTGACGATCGATATAGAAGACAGGTTCCACTTCAATACAGCCATAAGCGCCGTTATGGAACTGGTGAATTCACTATACCAGATAAAACGCCCCGAAAAAGGAGACGGGACGTCTCTCTCTGCAATAAGAAATACCATCGAAGCGGTCATCATTCTACTCTCACCCATCGCTCCCCATATAGCGGAGGAACTCTGGGAAATAATCGGGATGAAAGGGAAACTGACAGATAGCTCCTGGCCTTCATACGACGAAACCCTGGCCTCGGAAGAGGAGATTACCATAGTATTACAGGTTAACGGAAAACTGAGAGGCAGAATTCAGGTAAGCGCCGACGAATCCGATGATAAAATCAAGGAACTTGCCTTGAAGGAAGAGAAAGTACAAAAATTTATAGATGGGAAAAAGGTGATCAAAGAGATCTACGTTCCCAAAAAACTGGTCAATATTGTGGCAAAGTGACGAGGTGTTTATGATGAAGAAATTGCTGATATTTGTATTACTGATACCTTCCCTTTTAGTTCTCGGCTGCGGATATCACTTCTCCGGCGGCGGGGAACATATAGACAGGGCTGTACAGGATGTGTTTGTTGACAACTTCGACAATCGTACCACCGAGGCGAACATTGAAAATTACATCAGAAACTCTTTCATCGATCAGATGAGAAGGGGAAGCCGGTTCAAGATTGTATCGAGCAAGAAGCTGTCTGATGCCGTCCTCACCGGCAGCATCAACAGGATCGACACATCTCATGTTTCCTACGCCGCAACCGATGTGGCAAAGGAAGATCGTGTCACCATAACAATGACGCTTAACTTTGAGGAGATAAAAACCGGCAAAGTCATCTGGACCAGTGAAAACTTTACAGGTAAAGAAGAGTACACTGTCAGCAGCTCCACCAGCGCAACCGAGACAGAAAGAAAGGCCGCCATAAGAAACCTTTCCGATGATATGGCCGAAAAAGCGTATAGGAGTATTATGTCGGGATTTTAATCCACAGATTTCGCAGATTACACGGATTACTCAAATAACTTGAAGTGCGATGTGAAATCTGCGGGGTTTAATTCCCCGCTGCTTGCGGCGATTGCGATAGAAAAGAGAAAACACTCATTTTGATACCCTGCTGCTTGCGGCGGGGCAGTTCATATAAGAAAGGTCGGCTAACCGAGGATATTTACCTTCTTTGTCAACCTGGATATCTTCCTGGCGGCGTTATTCTTGTGGAGTACTCCCTTTGAGGCTGCTGTGTCTATCACCTTTGTGGCCGAGTGGAGCGCCTCAAGGGATTTTTTCTGGTCCTTTTCTTCCACGGCGCTCAGTACCTCTTTGACCCTCGTTTTCACATGGGTCCTTATAGAAACATTTCTCATCCTTCTTTTTTCGTTTTGCCTCATTCTTTTTTCCGCAGATTTATGTGTTGCCAAAAATTCTTCCTCCTGTTTATAGTAATTGCTAAGGGGTGAATAAATATATTAGTTTTCCTGTCATGTCAAGTTTAAATATTTGCCAGTTCTCAATTTTCTATGGTATAGGTTCGTGGAAGATGACGTTTGATAAAAGCGCCGAACTGAACAGCGAGCGAATACAAAATAAACATATTCCTCAGCAGTCGGAGATTCTCCGCAACTTGTTGCGGCAAGCTTCAATCTATTACGGATAGAAGGATACTGATTTGAAATTAAAAAGGTTTTTTTGGGTTTTTCTCATAGTTATATCACTTTCTGCGTTTGCCCTCGATTCGCAGGGAGCCGATAAATTTCCAAAACCTGTCGGGGCTATAAATGATTTTGCCGGTGTTATCCCGGCGAAATATAAACAACCGATGGAGAGTGTCGCGCGTGAGGTATTGCAAAAGACCGGCGCTGCGGTAGTTGTCGTGACACTGAAAGACATTGAAGGGAACGACCCCGCCGGCTACGCAAACAGGCTTTACGAGGCCTGGGGTATCGGGGGAAAGGAAAGTGACAAGGGTGTCCTTATCTTCCTGGCGCTCAAGGAACGGAGAGTCAGAATAGAGGTGGGCTATGGCCTTGAGGGCGTGCTTACCGACGGAATGTCCGGGGAAATCCTTGACAAATATGTGGTTCCACTTCTCGGAAAAGGTGATTACGGAGGGGGCCTTTTTAATGCGCTCATGGCAGTATCATCCATAGCGGCGAAGGATGCGGGGGTATCATTGACCGCGGTTCCCGGAACGCAGAGAAAGCAAAAAGAACCCCCGAAAATGAACCTTTTTTCCCTGATCCTTTTCTTCATTATCCTGTCGCTGCTTCTCGGCACAAGAGCGGGAAGAAGGATGCTTCCCTTTCTCATTTTAATGCTTTTGATGGGGGGTAGAGGAGGTGGCGCCGGCAGCTTTGGCGGTTTCGGTGGAGGCTTTGGAGGTTTTGGCGGCGGCATGAGCGGTGGAGGTGGCGCCGGACGCGGATTTTAGATGAGAAATAAATACAAGAGAGGCAAGAAATGGCAAAGATAAGGGATCCAAAGGATATATTTCCTGACATAATAAATGATTACAAAACAATCTATGGCGATGACCTTATATCGGTCATACTGTATGGAAGCGCCGCCGGCGATGATTACAATCCCGGCAAATCGGATCTGAACTTCCTGATAGTCCTTTCAGAAGAGATCATAGATCACCTGGATAAGGCGATCCAGACCGTATCCCGGTGGCAGAAAAAGAATGTGGCGATTCCTCTGTTTATGACAAAAGCCTACATCGAATCATCCCTCGATTCATACCCCCTCGAATTTCTGAATATGCGGAGAAGATATATTCTTGTCTACGGAGAGGATGTTCTGAAAGACATATCCATCGAGTCCGATCACGTGAGACTGCAATGCGAACGTGAAATAAAGGGCAAACTTCTTCTTCTCAGGGAGGGATTTCTCCAGACAGAGGGGAAGAAAAGGAGAATAAAAGAGTTGATAAGCGCCTCGATAACGGCATTCATATCGATATTCAGTGGAATCTTATACCTGAGGGATATGGAGATACCGGAAACGAGACGGGGAATCCTGCAGGCCGTCGCGAAAGAAATTCCCTTCGATGTGGATATTTTTACAGGATGCATGGATGTCAAGGAGGGTAAAAAAGAATATTCATCAACCGAAATAAACAGACTCTTCAAGAGTTATTTAAGTGAGATCAGGAAATTGTGGGAGTTTGTTGACAAAATGGAAATCGAGGCTTTAATTAAATAAAAAAGATTTATAAGAAATCTTCATTACCAGGGAGGTAAATATGTCAAAGGGGAAAAGAAATCTCCTCATCGCCGGTGTAGTCATTGTCGTGCTCTTATTCTCATTCTATTCTTTCTTTAAGGGTACCTATAACAGCTTCGTTACCCTCGATGAATCGGTAAAGGCATCGTGGGCGCAGGTGGAAAATCAGCTACAGAGACGTTATGATCTCATTCCCAATCTTATAGAAACGGTGAAGGGTTATGCCGCGCATGAAAGGAAACTTTTTGTCGATGTCACAAACGCCCGTTCCAGGGTCGGTGGCGCCGCCAGCGTACCTGATAAGATCAAGGCGAATAACGCGCTCTCCGGAGCCCTGAGCAGGCTGCTCGTTGTTGTGGAAAGATACCCCGATCTCAAGGCAAACCAGAACTTCCTCAGGCTCCAGGACGAACTGGCGGGGACGGAAAACAGGATAGCGGTGGAGAGAAGACGTTACAACGAAGCGGTAAAGACATATAATATAAAGATACGAACCTTCCCCGCGAATATTCTGGCGGGTATATACGGGTTCTCAAAATCCACGTTCTTCGAAGTGCCGGAAGCGGCGAAGGCGGCGCCAGAAGTAAAGTTTTAGAGAAGAGCGTATGAAAAATATTGAAGATTCATCTCTAAAAAAAGTGCCGATGTATGGATAAAAAAGGCTTTAATTTTAAGGCGTTCACAAGTTTTCTGTTGTTTGTAGCCTTCCTGGTGGCTGTAATATCGGGTGTTATGCTCTATATATCACCACCGGGGCGGATTGCAAACTGGACTAACTGGCAGATGCTCGGCTTTACCAAGACGCAATGGACTTCATTTCACATTGTATTTATGACTCTATTCCTCGTGGCGGGAATCTTTCACGTCTTTTATTTTAACTGGAAACTCTTCTGGAGTTACGTAGCGAGAAAAGCGGAAAAGGGATTGCATCATAAGAAAGAGTTCTGGTGGGCCGTTGTTGTTTCCGTTGTTCTTCTGATCGGGACATGGGGCAGGATCCCCCCTGTTATCAGTATCGTTGATCTCGGCGATTATATGACAGAAAGCTGGGAGACAAAGGAAGAGAGGCCGCCTGAAACACATGCCGAGCTGCTTACTTTGAAAGAATTTTCCGACAAAATAAAGCAACCTCTCGACACGGTAGTTTCTACATTGAAGGAAAATGGTTATACCCCCGAGGGCGCCGATCAAACCCTGAAAGACATCGCTGAAAAATATAATATTGCCCCGAATGACCTGTACAATCTTTTCAAAGAAAAGGCTGAAGAGGCAGGAGTAGTAAGGACGGGAGGCGGTTACGGCAAAATGAAGTTCAACAAGTTGACGGAGGAACTGGGATTGGACATTGAAGAGACAAAAAAGAAGCTGGCCGATGCCGGCATTGTCGATGTAAAAGATAGTCAGACTCTGCGCGAAATAGCCGACGCGAACGACAAAACTCCTGCCGAAGTGTTTAACGTGCTATCGCCTGAAAAGGCCGCGGAACATTAATAACTGGTGAGCATATGTAGATCTGCTCCCTTTAGCATTAAGGAGGTCTCGTTTATGGAGATGAAAGTAATTTTATATATCATTGCTATTGCATGGATTGCATATGGAGTGCTTCTGATACTATACACCGGGAAAACCAGGGAGTTTTTCAAAAAGCTATTTTTTACCGATCACATAAAACTACTGGCACTGCTGCCCTTTATCATAGGTGTAGTTCTTGCCGGAGGCGCTTTTTTTTACAGAGAGGTGTTCTGGCTCAGTTTTATTCTTGGAATAATTGCCATCATAAAGGGAATATATCTTTTCATCGCTCCGCCATCGCAAGTTAAGGGTTTCCTCGAATGGTGGTTTCAGAAAGCTGATGACAGTACCGCCCGTCTATTCGGTCTGATCACCTTTATCTTGGGCAGCGCTATGCTCGCGTATCTCATGTAGTCTTCAACCGGATTATCGTCTGTTTAAAATTGCGTCGATAGAAGGCAGGGTTTCCTTTACAATTAGGACAAATCTTGCTATTTACATCATCTATTTTTACAAACAAGGACATTAATGGAAAACGAAAATATACACCGTCTCACTATTGATGATAAAGAGGTCGTTATCGTTGGTACCGCGCATGTTTCAAAAGAGAGCGCGGATCTGGTAGAAAAGGTTATTGAGGAAGAAAATCCCGATACCGTATGTGTTGAACTCTGCAAATCCCGTTATGAGGCAATAAAACAGAAGTCAAACTGGGAGAAAACGGATATCTTCAAAATAATCCGCGAGAAACGTACCGCTTTACTCCTGTCACAACTTTTCATGGCATCCGTCCAAAAGAAGCTTGCCGATAAATTCGGAATCAAACCGGGCGAGGAGATGCTGCGCGCCCTCGCTAAGGCAGAAGAAAAGGGGGCGGAAATTGTCCTTGCCGACCGGGATATCCGCACCACTCTGAGCAGGACCTGGCGGAAGATGCGCTTATGGAGTAAATTAAAACTTATTGCCGAGATACCCCTTTCCATATTTTCATTCGACGATATCACAAAAGAGGAAGTGGAAAATCTGAAGAAACACGACGCGCTGGAGCTTGCCCTGAGAACCTTCGGGGAAAAGATGCCCGAAGTCAAGGAAACGCTGATCGACGAAAGAGACCAGTATTTGACCCATGAAATCACCCACGCGCCGGGACCAAAGGTGGTCGCAGTCGTTGGCGCCGGTCACGTTCCCGGCATCATTGAGCATCTAGACAGTGAAATAGACGTGGCCTCCATAAGCGAGATTCCCCCAAAAAGTAAATGGGCTCGGACTGTTGCATGGGGAATTACCTGTGCCATCATCGGAATTATTGTTGCCGGATTTTTCCGTTCCGGCGGTGAGGCAAGCCTCCATATGATCAAATGGTGGATTGTAGTAAACAGTGTGCTTGCCGGTATGGGCGCGCTCATAGTCCTGGCGCATCCCGTGACGGTTATCGCCTCCATAGTGGCGGCGCCCCTTACATCTTTAAATCCCATGGTTGCCGCGGGTTGGGTGGCCGGCCTTACTGAGGCATCTTTGAGGAAACCTCAGGTGAAGGATTTCATAGCCCTGAGAAGCGACATTTCCTCGGTGCGCGGCTTCTGGCGAAACAAGATTACCAGAATTCTCCTGGTCGTGGTCTTTGTAAACCTGGGAAGCGCCGTGGGAACATTCGTCGCGATTCCCCTGATGATCAAATATCTTTAAGAGGTTTTGGTAATGTCCTACTCGGAAAAGAAATCCATGCTCTGCCCCAGTTGCAAAAAACTTATCAGTTCCTATGAGGAACGGTGTCCCTACTGTGGCATCCCCAATCCCGGTTCGAGATGGAAGAAGAGTCTTCCAACAAATTTTCTCCGTAATCCCAACGATATAATTAAGATTATTGTCTACACAAACATCGCCTTCTACGCCTTGACTATACTGTTAAATCCCTCGAGTCTCGGTCTTTCCATGAATCCGCTCACCTTTCTCTCCCCCTCAAACAGCAGCCTGTTTCTCTTCGGCGCAACGGGCACAATCCCCATTGACAGATTAAGCTGGTGGTGGACGCTCCTTTCGGCTTCCTATCTTCATGGGGGCCTGCTCCATATCTTCTTTAATATGATGGCGCTAAAACAGCTTGGACCCTTTGTGCTCGATGAGTACGGCTTTAATCGTTTTTTTATACTGTACACAGTAACCGGTATAGCGGGTTTTTATGTTTCATGCCTGGCCGGCATACCCTTTACCATAGGCGCATCGGCCAGCCTCTGCGGGCTTATCGGCGCCACACTCTATTATGGAAAGAGCAGGGGGGGCTTTTATGGTAATGCGATATTCAGACAGGTTATGGGATGGGTGGTAACCCTCGCCATATTCGGCTTTATCGTTCCTGGAATCAATAACTGGGGACACGGGGGCGGAATTGTGTCCGGTTTGCTTCTCGGCTTTCTTCGGGGGTATAATGAAAATAAGACGGAAAGTACGCTGCACAGAACGCTGGCAGGGGGGTGCGTTTTCCTGACCATCAGCATTTTGCTCTGGGTGGTGCTCCATGCCGCATATATAATTTTTTTCTCGCGGTGATTAAAAATGGGTTTATAAAATCCGCGATCTATTCAAAAAGTATTCTGGAGGAAAGATATGCCTAAAAAGATTTTTATTGCAATAGCCCTTTTAAGTACACTGGTTATAGCCACAGGGTGCAACACATCATTCCAGGTGGGCGATAAGGTAATGGGGATACAGTCTGGGAGGTTTTTCTTTACAGACGGCACTCTGAGAACACAGTACAAAGGGGCATCATTCGACAAGACGTGGGGGGCCTGCGAAAAGGCACTGAAGGACATGAAGGCCCTCAATATCGTGAAAGAAAAGAAGATCTCCAGCGGAACGATGGAGGCCGTAATGGAAGGAGAAAACGTCACCATCACCGTAGAATATGTGGAAAGAGACCTGATGATGGTGGCTGTGCGAATAGGCGTCTCGGGCAACAATTTCGCGTCATCCCTGGTCCATAAAAAGATCAAAGAAAACCTTATGTAGAGATAAAGGCCCAGTGCGAAAAAGACCGTTCCGGCCGTCTAAGAGCGTGGAGGCTGTACATCGATTGGCTATTTATGAATAGTCACTGAAATTAATAAAGAAAGATGGGTATAAAACAAATGAAAATCAAGATGTTACTCCTCTGCATTTCTATCAGTCTGGCTGTCGTAGTCGCTGTCTCTGCAGAGTCTTCAGGCTTGATGCCGAAAATCCGGGTAGAATCTGTCCTCCAGAACTACGGCGATATACTGAAGGGCGAACAGATCACGCATGCCTTTGTGATAAAAAATCAGGGAAAGGCTGATCTTGTCATCGAAAAAGCGGACCCGGACTGAGGATGCTCCGTTGCCCGCTTTGACGCGGTAATCCCTCCCGGGAAGGAGGGAACGGTTACACTGGAAATAAATACGGATACCCTGAAGGGCAAACAGACAAAGGGAATTACCGTATTCAGTAATGATCCGGACTGGCCGGAATTGCGATTGCTCCTTACAGCCAATGTTAAGACGTTGCTCGATGTTACTCCCAACGACTATGCCCACATTCGTATCAAAAGGGGACAGCGCTGGGGCCATACATTCAATCTGATATCAGGTCGAAACCGACCGTTTAAGATAACAAAAGTTGTACTCCCTGACGGAAAATTCTCTGTTACTCACGGAAAGATCAAACAAGATCAGGATCAAGGCTTCGGATACGAGATAAAGGTATCGCTTACAGGCAATATCCCCGTCGGTCCTGTGCGGGAAGAAATCAAAATTTACACCGATCTACCCGGGGCCTCAACGGCGGAAATTAGAATCTTCGGGAAGGTGGAAGGTCCCATCTCATACTATCCGGAGAGACTCTCCTTCTATCCGAATCCACGCGTCATTGACGGCCGGTTCTCTGCAACTGTCAATTTGGCAACATCAGAGAAAGCCTTTCATATTCAAAAAGTTGAAAATCTGGCGGAGGGGATGAAATGGGCTGTCATTCCTGTTGAAAAGGGCAGGGGGTATGTGCTGGCCTTCATTTGGACGGGGAAGGAGATCAAAAAGCGGATTCACGGTGAGGCGGTGATTTTTACCGATAATGATGATATGCCTGAAATCACCATTCCATATGACGTTTTTCCGAATAAAGGAAATTAAGGGAATAACTAGTTTCGCTGATAAAACCACCATTGCCATATTCCCCAAATTATGTTACAAGCACCTCCGTTTTTCCGGCTTATTTTCCAACAATATGTATTCATGGGAGTGACCAAACAAGTAGTGCATGATTGACAAGCATAACAGAGAGATAAATTATCTAAGGGTTTCCATTACCGACCGGTGCAATCTACGCTGTATCTATTGTATGCCCAAAGAGGGCGTATCCTTCCTGGGATATCAAGATGTTCTAAGCTATGAAGAGATATTAAGGATCGT
>JAUVXT010000104.1 GCA_030603465.1 Deltaproteobacteria bacterium | reverse complement strand
TGAAGGTAAACTTCGCGATTTAGTTATTTTGCGTCTGGCGCCGGTGTATGATCGTGAATGGAGTTTGAATCTTGATCGCAGGGTTTTTGCTCCAGGGAAACTGGCTTATCTTAGATTTGGTTCAGGTTCACAGAGGATGTCGGCGCTGGCTAGGCCGAATCTGGTGGAATTTATTGTACACATATTACAATTACAATCCGCAGATGGCCTTACGCAAAGGCGCAACGACGCTAATGCAACAAACAGGAGACAGGAGACAGGAGACCGGAGACCGGAAAGACGAAGGCCTGAGACCGGGAATGACGAAAAGCGGAGCTTGCGGATTTTTAATGTTTGTGATGCGGAGGCTTATGATTTTAACAGGATTATTCGGGTCTTTAAAAAATCGGATATCCGACCGGACAGGCCCGTGATTTCGGTTCCGCTTTCTGCTGTCTGGCTTGCGACACGAATTGCGGGTGTTTTCTTTTCCAGTAAGAGGGAATGGATTTATTCGTGTTATGACAAATTGGCGTCTGATCTGGTTTTTGATAGTGGGAGGATGATGGGGGTGGGGTTTAAGCCGAGGCATTCGCTGGAGACAATCTTTGATCCACAGATTGCACAGACTTGTCCGCTTCTGGAGGATTGACGCAGATTAAGAAAGTGATGGATTGGATAATTGGGATAGAGGATGAAGGCAGAAGGCAAAAGGGCAGAGGGTTAAGGGACTCAAAGAATGAGCAAATCTGATTTTCTTCGCATTGTATGTGCCGAGGGCGAGGGGCAAAAAATAGAGTTTAAAGCCAAAATTACGGCTTTGGCTAAGGAGATAGTTGCGTTTGCCAATGCATCAGGCGGGTCGGTATTTCTTGGCATATCCGATGACGGCAAAATCGTGGGGGTTGACGATTCCAATAGGCTCAGAAGTCAGATACAGGATGTCGCAAACGGTTGCGATCCCCGTATTGATATTCGCCTGATGCCTCGTAGCAATGTTGTCGAGATTATTGTTCCGGAGGGTACAGATAAACCATATCGCTGCAAAGACGGGTTTTTCTTGCGTATCGGTCCTAATTCGCAACAGCTTAATAGAGATGAAATTCTGCGTTTTGCAATTAAAAGCAATAAAGTTCGATTTGATGAGCAATTTGAGCCGGCTATCGATGCCGGGAAGCTGCTGGACAATGATAGATTGCATGCCTTTTGCCGCCACAAAGGTCTTCCGGTAAAAACGCTGCCAGGCGACCTGCTAACGAATATGGGCATTGCTCAAAAACAGCAAAAGCATCTACTCTTGACCCGTGCCGCAGTGCTGTTTTTTTGCCGTGAGCCACAACGCTTTTTCCCGGAAGCTTTTGTTACCTGCGCCCTTTATGCGGATGACACTCGTGCAACAATTCTGGATCGTATTGACGCCAAAGGTACCATGGAAGAACAGTTCGAGAGAGCAGTGGGATTTATTCGCCGAAATCTTCGGGTCTCTTACAAGATCGAACAAGCAGGGGCAAGAGAAGAGGTGCAGGAAATCCCCGAAGCAGTTTTTCGTGAAGCTTTGCTGAATGCTTTGACCCATCGTGATTATTTTGCTGACAGAGAACACATCTTTGTTCATATGCATCCAAGTCGCATGGTTATAACGAGTCCCGGTGGTTTGCCACACGGATTAACCCTTGAAGAACTCGGCACACGATCTGTCCCTCGCGCAACCGCCTGATTGCTGATATGTTCCACCGAATGGGCTATGTGGAACGTCTTGGCAGCGGAATTCACCGTATGCGGGAGGCAATGGTTGGCGCACGCCTTCCGGTCCCCAAATTTTTACCTACCATTAATGCCTTCCTCGTTGAAGTTTTTACCTCCTTTGAGGCTGCCGGCGTTTCATCGGAAGGAGCTAATCTTTGCAGGTGGCTTGTTTCCCATGGCCCGGCATCAATGCAAGATATTATGAAAGCTTTCCACATCTCCAAGACAACAGTTCATCGGCGCATTACAAAATTGATAGCTGATGGGTGGATCGAAGTTCACGGTTCAGGCCGGAGCACTAATTATGCTTTAAGTAATGTTTCTATGTGCAGCGGCAAAAAGGAGGAACGATAATATCGTTTCATATCGTCATATTATGTGCAAAATGGAACGAAGGCGGAACGAAGGCTATAAGATACATCCACAAATTACATCCACAGATTACGCAGATTACACGGATTGAAAAATAATGGAGAATTGGGGTGAGGTTTTTGGGTTGTTTTAACATTCGTGAAATTAAATCTGCGAAAGTCTGCGAAACTTGCGGAGTGAAGCGGTTTTTTGACCTGGCTATGGCCGGTTTTTTATTGTGTTTTTTGAGTGTGCCGATTTTTGTCGTCGGGTTGATGGTGAGGCTGACTTCGGAGGGGCCGGCGTTGTATTGGTCGGACAGGGTGGGGATTAATAATTCGATTTTCAGGATGCCCAAGTTTCGGACGATGCGCGTTGATACTCCGGCTGTCGCTACTCATCTCATGAAGAATCCTGATGTTTACCTTACTCCGATCGGGTCTTTTTTGCGCAGGTTCAGTCTGGATGAGTTGCCGCAGTTGTACAGTATTTTAAAGGGTGACATAAGTTTTGTGGGGCCACGCCCGGCTTTATATAATCAGGACGATCTGGTCGGGCTTAGAACCGGGAAAGGTATTCACAGACTTATTCCGGGGATTACCGGATGGGCGCAGGTAAACGGTAGGGATGAATTGCCGATTCCGGTAAAGGTTGAATTTGATGAGTATTATCTGAAAAACAGATCGTTCGCTTTTGACTTTAAGATATTGTGGATGACCTTTGTGAAGGTTGTGAGGAGGGAAGGGGTAACGCATTAAAGGCAGGAGAACGAAGACAGGAGACAGAAAAGACGGAGAACGGGAGGACGGGAGACGGTCACGCAAAGGCGATCCACAGATTACGCAGAGTTACGCAGATTAAAAAAGAATTATTTGGGGTAAGGCTTCCCTTAAAAATGCATTGACATTGCTATATATATGACATTATAATGCAATATCAATGAAATATAATGGCGGTTAGAGGATGGAAAAAGAAAAATTAAAAGAACTTATTATCGGCCATAAGGAAAAATTTCTCTCCAGGGGCGGGCTTGTGAGGAGGGAGATTCAGGATGAAATCGCAAGATATATTCCGCAGCGTGAGATCCTTATAATTACCGGTGTAAGAAGAAGTGGCAAATCATCTCTCATGAAGCTGGTATGTGATGATCTCCTCAACAGCAAGGATGTTTTGGAAAACAACATTCTTTATCTGAACTTTGAGGATGAACGTTTTATACCCTTTACCTTTCAAGATTTTGAACCGCTTTACGAAACATTTGTTGAGCTTGAAAATCCTCAAGGGAGAATCTGTCTGTTTTTAGATGAGATCCAGAATATCAGTGGATGGGAAAAATGGCTGAACAGGCTCTATGAGTTCGAAAATGTAAAGATTTTTGTCACCGGTTCCAATGCCTCTTTGTTGAGCTCTGAAATCTCTACAGCCCTGACCGGCAGGAATCGTCAAATTGTGACCTGGCCCTTTTCTTTGCGTGAATTTCTGATAATGAAAGGAGTGATAATTGATGCCAAGAGCTTGTACAAGAGGCAGGAGAAGGTTGAAATAAAAAGGTTGTTCAGAGAATATCTCGAATCAGGTGGATTCCCCGAGGTCCTGAAAACAGGTGACACAACCCTGCTGGAACAGTATTACAAGGATATCATCTATCGTGATGTCATTGCCCGCTATGGCATTAAAAATATTAAGGAGATAAAGGAGCTAACCCTGTTTTTGGCGGCTAATCCGGGCACAGTTCAAAGCTATAAGAATATGCAGAGGATTATTGGTGTCAGGAGCCAGAATACAGTCAAAAATTATCTCGAAGCGTTAAATGATGTCTATCTGTTTTTTTCTATGGACTTGTTTGATTATTCTTTGAAACGACAGATTTATAATCCCTCTAAGATCTATTGCATTGATGCGGCGCTGAGCAATTCCATCAGCTTTAAATTCTCCCGGGATATGGGACATATTTATGAAAATATAGTTTTTCTGGAGCTGATGAGAAGAAATAAGGAGCTATACTACTGGAAGTCCAAAAAAGGCAGAGAGGTTGATTTTATCATCAAGGAGGGTCTTAATATCATCGAAGCTATTCAGGTTTGTTATTCTTTGGGAGATGAAAGTACCAGACAACGGGAGATACAGGCCCTGATAGAAGTAAAAGATGAGCTGAGAGCCGAACGCCTTACGGTGATTACCGATGATGAAGAATCAAGTGTTCCTGTCGAATTTCCACGTGGTCATGGCGAGATCAATATCATCCCTCTGTGGAAATGGTTGTTGTAGAAGGGGGTCAGGCTTGCCTTATTGTCCCTATTTAATTCAAAACAGATCCCAGGGGACGGCATAGTCATATTCTGATAGCTGAATAATGCCCGAGCATGGAGCAATTACCAAACCTTTGGCTATTTTAATCTGTGAATATCTTTTACGAAACGCAGAAATTCCCATTGTGTCGCGGCGGGAAGGGTTGGTTTTAGCTTTTATTTCAATTGGGTGAAAAATGCCGTTATATTCCAGTATAATATCAACCTCCGCACCGCTGTAAGCCCTCCAATGATAAAAATTAGGCATTGGGGATAAAAAGGCAGTCTGTTTTCTTAATTCGGCTGCAACAGCAGTTTCAAAGATTGCCCCCCAGAGAGGATGACCACCTATGGCTTTAGGAGTGGATATGGCCTGGGTCGAGCAGGCAAGGCCTGTGTCTGCAATATATCCTTTTGGTTTATTACTGACCCTTTTTATTAAGTTTCCTGAATATGCAGGAATTTCAAACCACTGAAAACCAGCTTTTAAAATATCGAGCCATCTTTGAGCTGTTTGAGGCGTAATGCCCAATTTTCTGCCCAGCTGGCTGTGGTTTATTTCCTGAGCTGTTAAGGCGGAAACAAGTTGAAGAAATCTTCCGAATAACTGCAAATTTGATACTACCGCCAACAGCCTTACATCTCGCTCAATATAGGTGCGCTGGTAAGCATTGAGAAAATCGGGGATAACTTCAATGGCAAGGAATTGTGTTTCCGGCAAAAAACCGCGCCAGAGCTGTTCGTAGAGGGTTGTTTTGTGTGCGAGTCGTAACTGGCTTGTGGACAGAAATTCATCCGGCGCAGCCAGCCATCGCGCAATCCACGGCATGGTTGAATCGCTTTGGCTGATTTCAAGCAGACAAAAACTGTCCAGATCCAGAAAAACGGCACGGCCGGCAAGACTTTCCGACATGGATTTCATTACGCCCCATTGTTGGGAACCTGTAAGAATATATTGGCCAGGGGTGCGATTAAGATCAATACGCCGCTTTATCGAAGCAACCAACTCCGGAGCATACTGGATTTCATCAAGAATCAGAGGAGGAGGGTGATTATCTAAAAAAAGTTCGGGGTCCTGCCGAGCGTTTTCAATATCAATAACAGGGTCAAAAACAACAATTTCCGCGTCCATACCCAATGTATTTTGGAGCAGCGTACTCTTTCCGACTTGCCTGGCCCCACTGACAACAACTACAGGAAAGGATTCAGTTAGCTTATAAAGTTTGTCTGTTAATATTCTCCTTATGTACATACTGTAATATTAGTGATAGCATCATTAAAAGTCAAGTATTTTATTAAAGAAGAATAGGGGACGTTGTTAACTTGTAAACTTATAAAAGCAAGGCGCAGATTGACGCAGATTATATAATGAGAAGGGAGACGGGAGGAAGGAGTTCAGGGGAGGTGTTTGTAGATGTCTTTTCTGTGACCGATTTTTGCTACCAGGTTCACAAGGGTATCATCATGAATCTCATAGATAATGCGGTAATCTCCCGTCCTTATTTTATGGAAATTGTTGCTACCTTTCATTTTTGTTGTAGCCGGGTCCGGCAAATTTTCAGCAAGAGCGTCGATTTTCCCCTTTATTCGTATCAGTTCCTTTTTTGGGAGTTTCTCCAGACTTTTTTCGACGGCGGGTCTGAACTTTATCGTGTATGTCATGTTAGATGCCCAGTTTTTTCCAGAACTGCCCGGCCGGAATGTCCTCACCCGGTTCTTTGATGGCCTTTATGGCATCGGCGATATCTATCCTGTCTTCTAATTCCTGAAGCAGCCTGAGTTCATCCATTGCAATCAGAGCGGCAATCTCTTCGCCTCTTCTGGTCAGGATGATAGATTCTTTTCCAAAGGCTACACGGTTTACAATATTAGAAAATTTCTTTCTGGCATCAGCCGTGGATATTTTAGTAGACATGGTATCAGCTCCTGTGTTGTACTTTATGTACAAATGGTACAATAGAGCAGATAACATGTCAATCAAAAAAAGAAGTCACGCAAAGGTTTTGAAGGTTGTGAGAAAAGAAAGAGTTACGCACTGAGAATAAAAAAGTGGGGATAAATTGTTTGAACGGGGAAAAGAGATTGCGAATTGTTCACACATTTACTATACTTCGCGAATTGAAGAAATGAAAAGAGTTGATGGAAAAATCTCATAATTTAAAAGCAGAATCATAACATGTTTTGGTTGGGCAAAAGATCGAGGTTTAATTTAGAGATATGACGAGTATTCTGCGCAGTAGAAATTTCTATTTCATATTTTTTCTGGATGCAGTCCTTATAGCAATGGCCTACGTCTTTTCCTACTGGTTGCGTTTTGACGGGGTTATTGCACCGGACCGATTGGCCAACATAAAAGACACCGTTCTCTTTGTAATACCCGTAAAGCTGGTCTGTCTTTTCTTCTTCGGGTTGTACAGGGGGATGTGGAGATATACCGGCCTTAATGATTTGAAAAACATTTTCCTCGGCGTTAGCTGTTCATCGGCCGTGATTGTGATGGTCATTCTCTTTTTATACCGCTTCGAGGGCTTTTCCCGTTCCGTTTATGCGATTGACTGGGGATTGACCCTTTTCGTAATCGGCGGCGCGCGAATCGCGATTCGCCTGTATTTTTCCGGCGGCGTTTTACCTTATAAAGAAACTTCAAATCATAAAAAGAATCCATTAAAAAGACTTCTGATTCTCGGGGCCGGTGACGCGGGTGAAAAGGTGTTGAGGGAAATAAGGGAGATGCCATGGCTCAATATTCATCCCGTCGGGTTTCTTGACGACGATCCCGATAAACAGGGAAAAACCATCCATGGTGTTCAGGTTTTAGGCGGCGTCGGGGATTTAGGCAAGGTCAAAGAGGAATATGATGAAATACTGATCGCCATGCCCGCTGTCAGGGGCAACAAGATGCGGGAAATCGTTTTGTTATGTGAAAAGTCAGGTAAAACGTTCCGTACCGTGCCCGGGATATGGGAGCTTGTCGAAGGACGGGTTTCGGTGAAGACGACACGGCGAGTGCGTATGGAGGACTTGTTGAAGAGGGAGGAGATACGCCTCAACGAGGACGATATTCGACGGCACATCGGAGATAAGCGCGTCATGATCACCGGCGCCGGAGGTTCGATAGGATCTGAATTGGTAAGGCAGATATGCAGTTTTCATCCTCAGGGACTCGCGCTTTTGGAAGTTAGCGAAGAAAATCTTTTTAATATAGAGATGGAGTGCAGGCAGCGTTACGGTTTTGTATCCCTGTCCAGTTATCTGGTGGATATAAAAAACAGAAATAACGTGGACCGTATATTAAAGACTTTTTGTCCCGATGTCATATTTCATGCAGCTGCCTACAAGCATGTTCCCATCCAGGAACTCAATCCCTGGGAGGCCGTATTCAACAATATTGTGGGAACCAGGAATCTTGTTGAATCAGCCTCTGAAAACAAGGTAGATCGTTTCATACTTGTATCGACAGATAAGGCCGTGCGTCCCACAAACGTCATGGGAGCGACGAAGCGGGCGGCGGAAATATTAGTGCAATGCATGAACGGGACCTCCCAAACGATTTATATGGCTGTGCGCTTTGGGAATGTTCTGTGGAGTTCGGGGTCGGCTCTTTCCTTGTTCCAGAAACAGATTTCCCATGGCGGCCCTGTGACCGTTACGCACCCTGAGATGGTACGCTATTTTATGAGCATACCGGAGGCTGTTCAACTGATCCTTCAGTCAGGGACAATGGGTACCGGCGGCGAGGTATTCATTCTTGATATGGGGGAGTCCATTCGCATTGTTGACCTTGCCATGGATCTGATTCGTCTTAATGGGTATGAACCGGAACGCGATATCCCCATACAGTATATAGGCCTTCGACCGGGAGAAAAGCTCTATGAAGAGTTGATTACGGAAGGGGAGGGGATCGTCGCGACAGATCATGAAAAGGTTTTTGCCCTCAAGGCTGAGAGTTGTGATCAACAGGGGTTTAAAAAACAGGTTGACGAACTTATTTCTATCGCGGGTACCTATGATGCAGTCGCTATAAAGAAGAAACTCCAGGAAATTGTTCCCGAATATACACCCCAATTTTGACGGACTGGTAAAAAGCTCCGCTATGCCACCTTGCGGCATTATAATTGGAAGTAACTTTTACAAAGCATGCTTAAGGCCGATGGGGGCATCGGCCCCTACATACTGTAGGGCCTGTTCCCCGAACAGGCCGTGTATCTGAATAGTGCCC
>JAUVXT010000125.1 GCA_030603465.1 Deltaproteobacteria bacterium | reverse complement strand
GATTAAAAAAAATGAAAGAATCTATGATGGGTGGTTGGAGAATGATGATAGGGATGTGCTGGAGGTCAGGGACAAGGGAGTTATACAAGAAAAGTGGTATGGCAGTTTGCTGGAACAGTATGCTGCGTTTCTGAACTGGTTTAAAAGAGAATATGAGGGGCGGTATTGGCATTGTTTGCCATGGGAATTGGCGGATTGGTTTAGATCCGCCAGTGACAAAGAATAAAGATTGATGCTCCCGTAAAAAGTCGAAAAATACCATTTTTCGTCATTCCGACGAAAGTCGGAATCCAGTAAATTCAACAACTTCTGGATACCGGATCGGGCCTGCCCCGTACCGGATACGGGGTCCGGTATGACTGTTTTGGGACTTTTTACGAGTGCGTCAAGATTAAAGCAAAAAGAGAAATATTCGTTTATGTTTCCTTCCTTTTCAAAACACAAAGTAAGTTTAGCTTTTCTGGATGTTCTTGTTATTGTAGCGGGATTCGGTTTTGCTTTCTGGTTCGTTTTCCCTTCCGGTTTTTATTATGATCCGCGACTATATCCCGTTTATTTCGTTCCTTCCATAGTGGCGCTAACGATTATTTTCCTGTTCGTGTTTCAGTTGGAGGGCTTGTATAAGTACCAGTCGATCACGAATCCGCAGCATCAGACTCAATCTCTCTTGAAGTGCTATCTAAAGATCCTGTCGGCTTTTGTGCTTCTTGTTTTCTTCCTGAAGACCGAATATATTGCAGACAGTCGTTTGACTATTGGTATTGGATTTTTGGTCAGTTTCCTGTTGATGGCTCTGTCTCGTGGTGTTGTAATCCCCAGAATCTTTTACGCGTTTATCAGAAAGGGCATAATCAGAAAACCCACGATTATCGTGGGGGCGGGTGAACATGGTGAGATCATATGCCGCGGTCTTCAAAGCGCTTCCGGCAATTATTTCGATATTCTTGGATTTTGTGACGATGATCCCCTGAAAAAAGGGACATGGGTCTGCGATAGAGAGGTTCTGGGAAACAGTTCCGAATTGGAAGAGATTATTTCAAAACATAATATTCAAGAGGTGATAATAGCTATCACAAATATTGAGAAATGTTCTCTGTTTGAACTTGTGGATAGATGTAAAAACTCGCGGATAGTAATTCATATAATTTCGGATCTATTGACAGTTGTGAATGAAAAACTACAGGTTGAAGAGTTTGGTGGCCTCAGGACTTATCGCATTGTGTCTTCTGAAAACGGAATTGTCCGTGATACCGCAAAACGTCTGATGGACTTGCTGGGTTCGGCTGTCTTATTGATAATTTTTGCGCCGGTCTTTGCGGTTATTGCCTGGGCGATTAAAAAGGGTTCTCCGGGCTCGGCTTTTTATATGAATGATGTGGTGGGAAAGGGAGGGAGAATATTCCGGGCTTATAAGTTTCGGACGATGATAGAAAATAATCCACAGATTACGCAGATTACACAGAATGGGGAAGAGGACAGCCTGAAGAGAGAAGATGAGAAGGTTAGAAGATTAGAAGTTGAGAAGGATGGGAAAGACGAAAGAGGAAAGAATAAAGAAACGGAAAATGGGGATGAGTATCAGGAGGGGCATGACAGGCATATTGAGTTTATGAGGGATTTCATTCAGGGGAATAATGGTGAGGGGGAATTCTTTGTAAATGATGAATCGCGAGTTACGAGTGTCGGGCGAGTTTTGAGAAAGTATTCTCTGGATGAACTCCCTCAGTTGATAAATGTGTTTCGGGGTGAGATGAGCTTGGTTGGGCCGCGGTTTTGTTCGGTTGAAGAATATAGTTTCTATAAACCTTGGCACAAGCGGCGTTTTGCGGTTAAACCCGGCATGACCGGCTTATGGCAGGTGCGGGCACGCAGTGAAGTCAGTTATGATGATATGGTAATGCTGGATCTTTATTATATAGAAAACAGGTCGATTTTTTTTGATATCGAGATATTGCTGAGGACGATAACCGTGGTGGCATTTGGGAAGGGGAGTAGGATTGCGTAGATCCGCAGATTCGATGTCTCACGCAAAGGCGCAAAGCTTAACAATCATCTCTCACAGAGGACGCAGAGAAGGTTAGAGGGCGAGAAATTTAGAAGTTTAGTGAGAGGTAGGGGGGTTGATCATTGAAAGTACCGTTTGTGGATCTGAAGACTCAATATTTGAGTATCAAGACTGAGATTGATGCGGCTATTCAGGAAGTGCTGGACAATACAGCGTTTATTATGGGGCCTTCTGTAAAGAAATTTGAGGAGGGGTTTGCCGCGTTGCATGGTGCGAAGTATTGTATCGGGACAAGTTCCGGGACGGATGCACTGCATCTTGCTTTGTGGGCATTGGGCATTGGGTCCGGAGATAGGGTTATCGTTCCGGTAAATACATTCATCGCAACGGCAGAGGCGGTCAGCTTGTGTGGAGCGGATCCGGTGTTTGTGGACTGTGATGAGTATTATAATATAGATGTGCAGAAGCTGAGAGAATACTTAATAGCCATCAGCCATCAGCCATCAGCTCTGCCTAAGGCAGTCATTCCTGTGCATTTGTATGGGCAGCCGGCGGATATTTCGGAGATAAGGGCGCTGGCTGAGGAATATGGGTTGTATGTTGTTGAGGATGCGTGTCAGGCGCATTGCGCCCGGTATCAAATGGCGCCCCGGTTGAACACCCTGGAAGGGGACCCCAGTAAAATAGAAAAGAAAAGGGCATTGCAGGGGGTAACCCCGGTTCAACGTGGCAAGGATGGTGAATGGAAATCTGTTGGGAGTATCGGCGATGTTGGAACGTTCAGTTTTTATCCCGGGAAGAATCTTGGCGCGTATGGTGAGGCGGGGGCTGTTGTGACGAATGATGACAAATTGTATCAGAAAATGAAACTGATCCATGATCATGGAGCTTCGGTAAGATACCATCATGATGTGGCAGGTCATAATTACCGGATGGCGGGTTTTCAGGGTGCAGTTCTTTCTGTCAAGCTGAAACATATTGAGAAGTGGACGGAAAAGAGGCGGGAAAATGCGGCCCTGTACACTGAACTGTTGAACGATGTTGAGGAAGTGATCGCACCGGAGATTAAAGAAGGGCGGTCTCATTCGTTTCACCTCTATATCGCGCGATGCCGGCGACGCGATGAATTGAAGGAATATCTTGAAAAACAGGGGATTGCTACAGGGCTTCATTATCCGATTCCCCTGCACCTTCAGAAGGCATATGGGTATCTTGGCTACAAGAAGGGAGATTTCCCTGTTGCTGAAGGATTTGCCGATGAGATTTTGTCTTTGCCGATGTATCCGGAACTGACAAAGGCGCAAATTCAATATGTGGTGGAGCGGATAAATGGATTCTATGTCGGGTGGGGAAGCTGTAATGACTAATGTTGCTGTTTTGGGCTTGGGATGGTGGGGGTCTAAGATATTACGAAATGTGGTTCAGCATCCTGGGACCGGAAAGGTTGTCGGCGCTGATCCACTCCTTTTACGACGAAAAGAAATTAAAAATAATCAGGATGTTATCGTTGTAGATCATCATGATAACGTATTTGATGATCCTGAGATAGATGCTGTTGTTATAGCTACGCCTCCGGCAACGCATTTTGATCTTATCCGCAAGGCTTTTGAAACAGGCAAGGATGTTCTTGTAACCAAGCCGCCGACGAAAACCATTGAGGAATTGGAAAGCCTTGTAGCCCTGGCTGGTCGTTATGAGCGGGTGTTCATGATGGACTCAACTTTTGTTTACTGTGAACCGGTTCGCAGAATTAAGGAACTTTTGGATGATGGGCTTTTTGACGATATCAGGTTTGTTCAATCCTTGAGATATGGCAATGATCTGCGCATGCATCATGTAAACCGACTGCGTGATACTATGATTGCCAATGAAGTTGATGTGATTGAAGACCTTCTGTTTCATGATATGGCCATTTTGAACTACCTTTTGCAGTGGGAAAGCTTGAAGACAACCGCCGTTCACCGGAGCTATACTTTTTCAGAAGAATTTTGTGACACAGCATTTATACGTATAGATACCGGTAATTTCCCGATTCATATTGGACTGAGCTGGACTTTACCGGAAAGGCGGCGCGAACTTGTGATAGCAGATGCCGAACAGCAGCTTATTTTTGATGATCTCAAACCGGAGAACAAAATTACACTTTTTGAAATCGAGGAAAGAAAAGAAAGATTGATAGAACATGGCAACAGAGAACCGCTTTTCCTGGTAATTGATCATTTCTTGAACTGTGTCAAGAATCGGTCAACCCCATTTACCGATGGCGCGTATATGTTAAACGTAATGAAATCTTTTTTATCTGTAGTTGGGTTTTCGTAATGAGTTCTTCCCCAAAAGACAAAACGATTTTTATTCACCCCATGGCTGTAGTTGAATCAGAAAAGATCGGTCAGGGTACGCGTATATGGGGATGGTCTCATGTCCAGGCGGATGTGGTTGTGGGGGAACACTGCAATATAGGGGAACACTGCTTTTTGGAGAATGGTGTTTGTGTCGGGAACCGGGTGGTGATTAAAAATGGCATTTCATTGTGGGAAGGGACCAGGATTGCCGACGATGTTTTTTTGGGACCTCACGCGATCTTTACAAATGAACGTTTTCCACGTTCGGGTTTTGGTAAATCTTTTGAACCGATTGCTATTGATAAAAGTGCAAGCATTGGCGCGGGAACTGTTATTTTGCCGGGGGTCAGGATAGGCCGATACGCTACTGTAGGCGCGGGGTCGGTGGTAACGCGTGATGTTCATGAGTATACTCTTGTTCTTGGTAATCCAGCGCGTTTTAATGGATGGATGTGTGTTTGCGGGTTAAGGCTAACTCCTCCCAACTCGGATACAAATGAGATCACTTGTGTATGTGGAAGACGATATGAAGTGGAAGATGAAAGAATAAAGATTGATGGTCTCGTAAAAAGTAAGAAAACACCATGTTTCGTCATTCCGACGAAAGTCGGAATCCAGTAAATTCAGCAACTTCTGGATACCGGATCGGGCCTGCCCCGTACCGGATACGGGGTCCGGTATGACGGTTTTGGGACTTTTTACGAATGCGTCAAGATTGGTGCAGGCATGAAGGTTTTAATTACAGGTGTTGCCGGTTTTATCGGGAGTAATCTGGCGGAGCGTCTGCTTGAAAATAGCGAAGCTCGGAATCAGAAACCCGGGGTTCAGAACATCGCGGTGGTGGGAATAGACAATCTTGCCTATGGAATAAGGGAGCAGATCCCTGCAGGTGTTGATTTTCATCAGATGGATATCCGCTCCCGAGAGATATATCCTCTGTTTGAAAATGTGGATTATGTCTTTCATCTTGCCGCAAAGAACTGTATTGCTGATTGCCAGTTTGATCCGGTTGAGACGGCGGATATCAATGTCACCGGTTCCGTAAATGTCTTCGAGGCTGCAAGGCGGGCCGGGGTGAAAAAGGTAATCTATGCTGAATCATCCGCTATGTACGAGGGAAGCTCGGTATTTCCGACACCTGAGACCGAGGTAAAGCCGGAGAGTTTTTACGCGGTAAGCAAGCTTGCCTCGATGTATTTTGCCGAAGCCTACCGGAGATTTTATGCTTCGCAATCCTCACCCCTCACTTCTCACAAATTAACCTTTACTGCTCTGCGTTACTTTTGCGTATATGGTCCCCGGCAGGATTACAGGAGAACAATACCTCCGGTAATGAGCGCCTTTACAATCAAGATTCTGAATGGTGAAGAGCCGGTTATATTCGGCACCGGCGATAAAAAGAGAGATTTCGTGTATGTGGATGATGTGAACGATTTTCATCTTTTGTGCATGGATGATCCAGGGACAGACGGCAATGTTTACAACCTGGGTTCGGGCGAGAACTATTCGGTTAACGATATCTATGAGATGATAAGCAGCCTTTTAGGTGTCAACGTGGCTCCGAAACATGAGGCCGATTTGCCAGGCGAGGCCCAGGTTACGCTGGCGGACATTTCCGCCGCTTGTGAGTTGGGGTGGAGGCCTAAGACAAATATAAGAGAGGGATTGGAAGCGATGATACTGTATATCAAGCGGGAAATGATGGAGGGAAAAATCAGATGATTATTACACGAACCCCTTTTCGGTTTACTCTCGGCGGAGGCGGGACGGATCTGCCTTCCTATTATACGAAGTATGGCGGCTTTATATTTGCCGCCGCGATCAATAAATACATGTTTATTAATCTGAATAGGCCGATTGTAGATGACTTAGTGAGGGTGAAGTATACTGAATCCGAGATGGTTGAACATAGAGAGGAATTAAAACACGATATAGCCAAAGAAGCTATGAGAATGATGGGGATAGAGAATGCTATTGAAATAATTTCCATGGCAGATGTGCCGGGAGGTACTGGCCTTGGTTCATCAAGCTGCTATGCTGTGGGGTTGCTTAATGGCCTCCACGCGATGAAAAGGAAATACACTGGGCTTCAGAATCTGGCCGAAGAAGCCTGTGATCTGGAAATTAACCGCCTGGGGAAACCTATTGGTAAACAGGATCAGTACATGGCTGCCTTTGGAGGGTTGATTGTGCTTGGCATCGAAAAAGATGGAACGGTTTCTGTGCGTGCGGCAAATGTTACAAATGATGTTGCGGATGATCTTAATAGAAATATTTTGCTGTTTTACACCAACTCTTCGAGAAGTGCAGACGTTATTTTAGAAGAGCAGAGCAATGGCGCAAGAGAAGAAAAAAAAGATGTCGTGGAAAACATGCATTATATAAAAGATCTGGGATACAGGATTCTTGAGGCTGTTGAGAACGGGAATATTACTGATGTTGGATTGATGTTTGATGAGCACTGGCAACACAAGAAAAAGATATCGACAAAGATGTCAAGTCCACGATTCGATAAGATTTATGAGGTGGCTAAAGAAAACGGCGTGCTCGGGGGGAAAATAACCGGCGCGGGCGGTGGTGGATTTTTCCTTTTTTATATAGAAGAGGGGCACAAAAAATTAAAGAAATCAATGGCCGAAATGGGCCTCCGGGAAATGCGCTACAGGTTTGATTTTGAAGGAACGAAGGTGCTGGTGAATTTTATGGATGGGGTGAGGTGAAGTAGAAGAAAGAATAAAGATGAATGAGGATTGTTTGAGGGATTGGAAAATTGGGAGCAAAAAACAGTGATGTGCAAAAGAGTGTCATAGTATTTGGTGGCTCTTTGGGAATTGGCCGGTCTGTTGCGGATTTTTTTGTTTCCAGAGGGTATGGCGTTACGATTGCGGCACGTGGTGAGGATAGTGTCAAAAAAGCTGAAGGAGAACTATCCCTTTGTGGTGTGGCGCGTGGTTTTGTGGCCGATGTTTCCACATATAATGCTGTGGAGGGAGTGATAAACTCAC
>JAUVXT010000105.1 GCA_030603465.1 Deltaproteobacteria bacterium | reverse complement strand
GTCGAAAAAAAAACGGAGTTTGAAGCAAAAAAGGAAGTCGAGGCCGATCAGGCTGAAGAGACTGTCAAAATAGTAGAAAAAGAGAAGCCGGTCGAGAAAGTACCGGCAAAAGAGGTCAAGACCTTGCCGGCCGTACCCCGGTATAGTGAAAATCCGCCACCTGCTTATCCATCAATCGCCCGCAGGAGGGGATACGAGGGAGTTGTTATGCTTTCTGTAGGGGTACTGGCTGATGGGAGTGTCGGCGAGCTGAGGATAAAAGAAACCTCCGGTCACTCAATTCTCGATCGGGCAGCCGTAAAGGCCGTTAAGAAATGGAAATTTAAGCCGGCATTTCGCGAAGAGGTTCCCGTTCCCATGTGGGTTGAAATTCCCATACGATTTGTAATAAAGTAAAGGATAGAGAGATACATTTACCTATGAGAAATATTCATATCAAGGTTGTTCTGCCGATTCTGATTGTTGTGTTAACCTTTCTTTCATCGGATGCCTTTTCAAAACAGGTGTCGTCAAAAACATATTATCTCCGGGGGAATAAGTATTTTCAGAGGAAAAAATACGATAAGGCGATAGAAAGATACCAAAAAGCCATCTCTATAAATCCCAAAGTCGCCGGGTATTATTATCAATTGGCAGAAACATACAGATGCAAGGGACTTTACGAGGAGGCGATCACCTATTATGAAAAGGCTACAAAGCTTAATAAACGTTACTACTCGGCATACGCAAACCTGGGCGACATCTTCTATAAGAAGAAGGAATATGAAAAGGCAATAGCATATTATAAAATACTTGTTGATAAATCTACGAAGGAGAGTAAGGCACACTTCTTTCGGGGCAAGATATGTGAAGTTAAGGGCGATACAGATGGCGCCATTAATGAGTATAAAAAGGCAATAAAACACAACTCCGGTTACCTTGAGGCGCTTTGTGGTATTGCCTCCGGTTATGCTGGGAAGGGTGAATTTAAGAAGGCCGTCAATTACTATCTAAAAGCGAAGCAGTTGAGACCATACAGTGAAGATATTCTGGTAAATATCGGTATTGCTTATTCGGAGTTGAAAGAATTTGATAAGGTTTTGAAAGTATTGCTTGTAGCCCTCAAGGTGAACCCTTTTAACGGAGATACCAGGTTTTACCTCGGCAGGGCCTACTACGAAACGGGGGAAATCGAGCAGGCTATAAAACAGACAAAGGAGGCCCTTAAAACAAATCCAGACAGTCCGCGGATACATTTTTCATTGGGTTTATACTACGATAAGATTGGATGGTCCGACATGGCCGCCGTTGAGTACCAGGAGGCAATGCGCCTGGACCGGGATTATGTAAAGAAGCAATTGCAAGAGATTAATGGGAAATAAATGCATATTATTGATAGTGGAGACAGACTGACATGGAACTTACTGAAATGAAGGGAAGGCTTTCCGAGATCATCCTTGAAAAGACATTCAAATATAGTGATGATCCACCCTTTACGCTGGTATCGGGCAGGAAGAGCAATTATTACTTTAACTGCAAACCCACTATGCTTGATCCGGAGGGGATGAACCTGATCGGTAATGTAATCTTTGATATGATAAAAGATTCCGATATTACCGCTATCGGGGGACTAACCCTTGGCGCCGATCCGATGGCCAATGCCGCGTCTCTGATTTCCTATCAGAAGGGGAGGCCGGTCAAGGCCTTTATCGTAAGGAAAGATGCAAAGGGGCATGGCACGAAAAACGCCGTAGAGGGAAACGTGCAGCCGGGCGAGAAGGTTGCCATACTGGACGATGTCATTACGACGGGAGGCTCAACGATAACCGCTATTGAAAAGGCCCGTGAAATAGGTCTGGATGTGGACCGGGTTATTGTACTGGTTGACCGGGAAGAGGGCGGAAGAGAAAATATTGAAAAACACATAGATAGAATAGATGCCATCTTCACCCGGACCGATATAATGAAGCTACATAAAGGAGGATAAATCAAATGAAGAAAAATAGAAGATTTTATTTTACTATGTTTGTGATTCTTTGTGTCGTCGTTGGGGTGTCGGGACTCTCCTATTCAAAGGAGATGGCAATAATTTCCGTTGCTGGATTTGACACTGACAAGATGAAAGATGATGCCCCCAAGGGGTGGGAGTTAGAAAAGAATAAAGGTGTTCCCGATCTCAAACTGGAAAAAGAGGGCGACAAATTTGCGCTTCATTTCAAAAGTGACAAATCATCGTCTTATGGCATAAAGAAAAAGATAAAGGTCGATCCGGGGAAGCATCCATTCCTTAACTGGAAGTGGAAGGCAAAAAAACTTCCTCTGGGAGGAGACGTAAGAGACAAAGAAAAGGATGATCAGGCCATGCAGATATATGTTGCCTTTAAAGCTACCGGATGGCCTGCCAAGTTAAAAACTCCCGTTATAGGTTACATTTGGGATAATGAAGCCCCGAAGGAGACTATTGTCAAAAGCCCGCAAGCCTTTGCCGATAAAGTCAGATATATCGTCTTGAGGGACAAAACCGATAAGTTGAATGAATGGTACAGTGAAAAGAGAAATGTAAAAGAGGATTATAAAGAACTTTTTTCCGATATCGATGAGGGCAAAGAGAGAAAGATAGAGGGAATCTCTCTCTACATCAATTCCCAGCACACGGAAAGCGAAGCGGAAAGCTACATCTACGACATCTTTTTCAGTAACGAATAGGGTGTTGAGGTCTCAATTCCTATCGGATATGCAACAGCAAAAGAAAACAGATGAGCGTAACCGTGAATACGACAATCCCTACAATGACAAAACTCTGGGAAAAT
Organism: Deltaproteobacteria bacterium; assembly: GCA_030603465.1. Taxonomy (GTDB): domain Bacteria; phylum Desulfobacterota; class Syntrophia; order Syntrophales; family UBA2210; genus JAFGPZ01. Next base: position 5,724 of record JAUVXT010000105.1, on the reverse strand, counting down.
CCTAACCATCCGATGCCTCGCGGATTCTGTTTACCGCAAGATGAGCCTTCCTCGTCGGTTCAGGAAGCCTGTATCCCCTGCAACTTGCGAGGATTATTTCGATAGACCGCTCCAGCCCTATCTTGTGCCCCTGAGAGACAAAAACCGGCTTCACATTCTTTTTTGTCCTCACGACGGCGCCAACCACATCATCGTTGAGGATCAGATGGGCATAATCACCGGGCCGGTTGCCTGCTTCATTTCGGGGAGCCCCCGCCAGTCTGGTTTTGGCGCATCCGATGGTGGGAATCGCGAGAAAGAGTCCCATGTGTGAGGCGAGACCAAACCCCCGAGGATGGGCGATTCCCTGCCCATCAAAGATCGCCACATCGGGGACCATCTTCAATTTTTCAAAGGCCTTCAAAAGCACGGGGCCCTCTCTGAAAGATAACAAACCGGGAATGTAAGGAAAGGTCACCCGTTCTGAAAGGGATGACTGCTCGACTATTTCCAGTTCCGGGAATTTCAGAAGAACGACGGCGGCGTAAAAGAGATCCTCCCCTTTCGCATAAGATATGTCGGCGCCGGCCACCAGTCTTATATCTCCGGGAACCCCTTCATCATGAAGGACCAGTTTTTCCCTCAAATCCTCCTGTATTTTTCCGGCCTCTTCGTAGGTGACATTCCAGCCGTGGAGATTTCTAATCTTCATCGCGGCGGTCATTAAAATGTGGGGCCAAAATTGTTCTGGCCCTGGTTATATCCCTTTGTATCTGCTCCACCAGCTTTTCGCGGCGTTCAAATTTTGATTCATCTCTGATCCTGTCAATAAAAAAGACCTCCATCTCTTTGCCATAAATATCTCCCTGAAAATCAAGGAGGTGTACCTCGGCCGTTATTTCTTCGTCTCCGAAGGTGGGGCAGTATCCTATATTGATGACACCCTGGTGTCTTTTCCCATCAAGCTCCGCGATGATCGCGTATACTCCGATGGCGGGGATTACCTTTTCAGATTCGATATTTGCCGTCGGATAGCCGATCTCAGTGCCGCGGCGATAACCCCTGGTAACAACTCCCCGCACATTATAGGGCCTGCCCAGCATCTTTGATGCCATGGTGACATCACCGGCCAGGATTGAAAGGCGTATATTGGTACTGCTTACAATTGCGTTCCCTATCTTTATCGCGGCAATATTTTCTACCTGAAATCCCAATTTTGTGCCATAACTCCTGAGAAAGTCGGCGTTACCCCCTTTATCCTTCCCGAATTTGTAATCGTATCCGATGACTACCTTTTTGAGCCGAAGCCTTTTCCAGAGAATGTCAGTTACGAATTCTTCGGCCGTTGTCCGGGAAAATTCCTGAGAGAAGGAGATCAAAATTGTTGTATCGATGCCCGTTGTCTCAATGAGAGACAATTTTTCTTCAACGGGTGCCAGGATGAAAAAGGGTCTTCTCTCGGGGTGAATGACCTTTTTCGGGTGTGGATCAAAGGTGATGACCACCGATTTTCTGCCGCGTTGCCTCGATTCCGTAACAACTCTCTTGAAAATCTTCTGGTGTCCCAGGTGGATTCCGTCAAAATTACCGATGGTGATAATTGAACCCTGCAGTTCCGGAGTGATGTCCGCTACATTTCTGATTACTTTCATTAAAAGCCGGCCTAACGTTCAAATACAGCCGTAGAGTTTATCTTTTTTTGTTCGAAATAATTATGGAAGGTTAACATTACCATGTATGGCATATTTTTCAAGCGTATTTTTGCTTGACAATGTCGCGGAGGGTAAGTATAAAAAAGTCCGATTAAATAGGGAGCCGAAGTGGCGGAATTGGTAGACGCGCTAGGTTCAGGGTCTAGTGGGTGTATGCCTGTGAGAGTTCGAGTCTCTCCTTCGGCACCATGAATAGAAAAAAGGGATTAGTTGATTCTAACTAATCCCTTTTTTATTGATAAAAAGGCGCCTGCCATCGAAATAAAGGCCACTTCCCATATTTTAATCTTAATCACGGATTGAATATTTATCAGATACCTAAACTTTGTAAAAAAGACACTTCGATGATGATATAATAAAGCTGTGTGCAGTTTTTGATTTGATAATTTTGATCAAGGTATGTCAAGACTATCTGAACTCAGTTCAATGAGGAAAATTATTATTGACTTCACTTACCTAAAGAAGTAACTTTTGTCAAAGCATTGCTGTGAAAATTACCAATTATAAGCTGTACAACCAGCGTCAGCCTTCCATCTGACAGCCCTTCTCATTAAAACAGCCGCAGACAGGCAGCCACGATCCGATCTTATTGAGGGAGAAAAGATTACAAGTTTCTTTAGAGAGAACCTTTCTGATCCCAATATTGAAGATCTGCCGTTACCATTTGCTGCCGTTGCTACAGACATGTCATCAGGCTAGGAAGATGGAAAGGTATTGGTGATGTTCGCCATGGAGGTGAAGCATAACAACTAATCTCCAAGACCCTGCAGGTTCTTGGAGACAAGCTATGCGAACAGATAATTAGAGACTTTAAAAAACGGATTGAGGAGATAATTCAGCAGTCGGCGATCAGCCATCAGCTTTCAGCAAAAACAAATAACTGAGGATGGCTTTTCATTTAAGGGGGATACAATGAGCAAAATTAAAAAGATCGGTCTTGCTCTCGGCAGCGGTTCTGCCCGAGGCTGGTCTCACATCGGCATAATTCACGGGTTGCGGGAAGAGGGAATCGAAATAGATATGGTGTGCGGAACATCTATCGGCTCGATTGTAGGCGGAGCCCTGGCAGCAGGTGTGCTGGACCAACTGGACAAATGGGTTTGTGAACTATCCTGGTCTGACATCCTTGGTTTCATGGATATAACATTACCCCGGTCCGGTCTTATTGAGGGAGAAAAGATTGCAAATTTTTTTAGAAATGATCTATCCGACCCCAACATTGAAGATTTGTCGTTACCATTTGCTGCCGTTGCTACAGACATGTTATCAGGCCGGGAAGTATGGTTACAGAAAGGTTCCCTCATAGATGCAATTCGCGCGAGTATATCCCTGCCCGGAATATTTACCCCTTTCAAACAGAAAGATCGCTGGCTCGTGGATGGCGGTCTGGTAAATCCGGTACCGGTGTCTCTCTGCAGGGCCATGGGTGCAGATATCGTTATTGCGGTCAATCTGAATTCAGACATCATGGGCAAGCGGAAGCCTGCCCGAAAAGATATTCAAAGCGTTTCTAAAAAAGGTAAGATTGGGGAACATGGATTGCGAAATCAGCTTGCCGCCTATCTTGACAATACGATGAAGCGGGGCAGATCACTGGTACTCAGTCGCTTCGGCCCGGATCATGCGGATAGAGGCCCATCGCTCTTCGACGTTATGGCAACCTCTGTAAATATTATGCAGGACCGCATAACCAAGCAGAGGCTGGCAGGGGATCCACCAGATATACTGATTTTACCCCGTCTGGCTCATATTGGCCTGCTGGAGTTCAATCGTGCTGAGGAGGCCATAGAAGAAGGCCGGCGGACACTCCAACTCATGCTTCCTCTACTGAAGGACATAATTGGATAAACTCTTGGACTTTGCCAGAGGCGGAAAATATGAGGTCGAACCAACTGACATTAACGAAATGATCAAGAAAAGCTCCGGTATGTTTGGCCGCACAAAGAAGGAGATCAAGATTCACAGAAAGTATCAGAAAGATGTATGGATAGTAGAAACAGACCGGGGCCAGATTGAGCAGGTTCTGATGAACCTTTATGTAAATGCCTGGCGGTGGAGATCTCTATGTTCAAACAGAAAATATCACTCTTGATGAGGACTATGTAAGACCATCTTCTATTGAACTTGGGAGATATGTGAAAATATCCGTCACTGACACAGGTATTGAAATAGATAAAGCAACCCAGGAAAGGGTATTTGAGCCATTCTTTACCACCAAAGAGATGGAGCGAGGTACTGGTTTGGGTTTAGCCTCTGCATATGGAATCATCAAATCGTAAACCTTCATTCCTCCCCATAAATTGCATACAGGAAATCAATATCATAACTCAGTTGCCAATTCTTGCAGTGTAGATAACTGTTTAGAATAAGCCATTCCGTCAAATCGAAAAATTTAAACAACTTGCCACTGTCAATAATAATATGAACGCAGTGTTTGGTACTGATTGTTGATACAGTTGCATCTTTTGATGCCGGCGTTTAATAGGTAACATAAGTGACATTATTCATATGATTTAAAAGAAAGTGCTTGACATTGCCTCATAAAGATATATATTAGCGCATGTAAAAAGTACCTATATAACATACAGTTGTCAGGTACGGTAAAGTTAGGGTTGAGACATTATTGAAGTACGAGGTACACCGGCTGAACTTTCAGGATTCAGTGTTATTCTCATGTGTAGGCGATCCGACTTTAGAAAAATCAAGAAAGGAGGATTGCCACAATGAAACAAGGTACAGTAAAATGGTTCAATGAGAGCAAGGGCTTCGGCTTCATCGAGAATGATGAGGGTGGGGATGTATTTGTACATTACAGCGCCATTCAGGGGAATGGTTTTAAAGTCTTGTACGAAAACCAGCGCGTAACGTTTGAAATTGAGCAGGGCCAGAAGGGTCCCGCGGCTGTTAACGTAACAGCTCAGTAAATATTGATTTTGTATTTAAAGGGCGCTCCATAGTTTTTATCGACTTTGGAGCGCCCTTTTTTATTTTGATTGTATTTAAAAAAGACATTTTTCAGGAGAGGAAAAATTCCCGTTAGAGTTTATAATGATTTTCCGGCATACATTTGAATAGTCGATAATGACCATTCATCATCGAGAGTTGTTGCATAGATTCTTGTAATTGAGCACAACAGCGCACTTTCACTGGCGCAGGTTATCCTGAGTTTTTATTGAGAAATTCCAAAAATGTGTCGTTAAATATGTTTTCCTGTTCCACATTGAGAAAATGGGCCGCATCTGAAATAATTTGCAATTCCGAGGAGGCTATCCGTTCGTGAATAAACTCTGACGCCGCAACTGGAGTGCTTGGGTCGTGTTCACCGACCAGTACCAGAGTGGGGACTGAAATGTCGCGTATGGTTTCACGCAGATCCATCTTTTGAATTGCCACGCCACTGGCGCAGTACCCATCGATGGAGGTATTTATGACCATATGGCGGATCTTTTCTACCTGGTCGGAAAGGCGTTTCTGGCCGGCCTTGGTGAGCCAGCGGTCGACAGTTGCATCCACGGAGGCACTCATGCCATTCTTTTGAGCAGATTCGATTCTTTCATCCCAGGTTTCTTTCAGTGCCACATAGGCAGTGGTGGAACAGAGTATTAATGAAATCAGCCGGTCGCCATGCATGGCACCAAGCATCTGACCCACCATGCCGCCCAGCGAAAGTCCGCAGAAATGGACCTTTTTCAGATCGAAGGCATCCACCAATCCCACGACATCTGAGGTCAGCATTTCGATGGAATAAGGCACCTCTCCTGCTTGAGACTGTCCGTGACCGCGGCTGTCATACCGGAGGGTTCGGTAACCTGCCTTGATCAATGCGGGAATCTGGAGATCCCACATGGTAAGATTCGAGGCAAGAGAATTAGAAAAGAGTACGACGGGGCCATTGCAGATTCTTGCCCAAACCTGCCACCCATTCCTGAACAAACCTGCCACTGATTCCTGGTGAAACCTGCCACCCATTCCTGAGGAAAGTTTACCACTTTTCAGGTCATTTCAGGAATGAAAAAGAATAAAGATTAATCAT
>JAUVXT010000077.1 GCA_030603465.1 Deltaproteobacteria bacterium | reverse complement strand
GAAGAATATTAAACCCGGCATCTCTCTGCGAGTATGCCTTAACACAACAATCGATTATTTATCCGGGAAGGAGGTGGTTTTGTTTCATATATAGCGGGTGGTTTTTTTGATATAAATATTTACAAAAAATTACTATGGAGGAAAACATGAAAAGATTAGCAAAATATGCAATCGTAATGACTGTGGCTCTGAGCCTGGTTATCGGTTTTGGCCTCGGATCTACGGCTGTGGCCAAGGTTTATACCATTAAGTATGCATCTGCCAGCGTGAAGGAAAGTTACCATGGCTATTGCGCCGAGCAGTTCAAAAAGCACGCAGAGGAACTGGGTAAAGGCAAGATAAAGGTGGAAATTTTTCATGGCGGCCAGATGGGTTCCGAACAGGATAACGTACAGCAGGTATCGCAGAATATGGTCCAGCTCTCCACCATGGCGGTAAATAATGTGACTCCCTTTGCCCCCATTGTTGGATTCTGCACACTCCCCTATATCTGGACTACGAAAGATGAGGCCTATGCCGTTCTGGACGGTCCCGTTGGCGACAAGCTGAACACAATCATGGCCAAACAGGGTAACTTCAGGTCTCTCGGATGGCTGGTCGGTGGCTTCCGTGTCCTCACCAATTCAAAGAAACCGGTACGCACCCCCGCAGATTTAAAGGGAGTTACCATTCGTGTTCCCAAGAATCCCATTATGATCGGCGCCTACAAGGCATGGGGAATCAATCCTGTCCCCATGGCATGGACGGAGACCTTCAACGCACTGCAGCAGAAAGTGGTCGATGGCCAGGATAATCCCTACATAGTCAACTACACAAGTAAATTTCAGGAAGTTCAGAAATATATCACCAACATCCATTACATCCTCTGGATAGGCCCCTTGCTCGCAAGCGAGGCATGGTACTCCAAGCTTCCTGATGATGTAAAGAAGATCGTCGACGAAGCCGGCAAGAAGGCCGTCGCAGACGAGAGGAAGTTCGTGGAAAATCAGGAGGCAAGCGCACTTCTCGGTCTGGTCAACGCAGGCATGGAAATTCAGCAGCCTGCCGACAATGAAAAGGAATGGATAGAAAAGGCACAGGCGATCTGGCCCAAGTATTATGACAAAATCGGCGGAAAGGCCTTTGTAGACGACGTTGTCAACTTCCTGAAAGATTACAGGAAGGGCAAAAGATAAACTATTAGACACGGTGTCGTGGGGAGGCAGACCCTCCCCGCGGCATTCCCGTATTTAAAGGGTCAGAGTAAGATCATCCATCACCTTACTCCGACAAATTTGGGGTGGATTTATGGTAAGAAGTGCTATTTCTAACTTTTATGAAAACTTTGAGAAGTATTTTTGTGCCTTTATCATGGCTGCGATGGTGCTATGCTTGGGGGCACAGGTCTTTTTTCGCTTTGTTCTCGATGCCGCATTGACCTGGTCGGAGGAACTGAGTCGTTTCGCATTTGTCTGGGTCATCTATCTGGGAGCAAGTATGGCGGCTATGGAGCGTGTTCATCTTCGGGTTACCGTGCCGCAGCTCCTGTTACCATCACAATATCGGCATTTTGCTACCATGTTTGCCGATTTCATATGGCTTATTTTTAATCTATTTTTTGCGTATCAGGGTATCCTGCAGATCAAGCACATGTTTACCTTTACATTTATTTCTCCTGCCATGCAGTGGAATACGGCCTTTGTTTATGCAATCATACCCCTCGGCTTTTTTCTTATGAGTTTCAGGATCGTGCAGGGGTACTGGAGGGATTATAAAAAAGGAGGCATCAAGACCATGGGGGTAGACCTCTTCAGTTCCGAGCGATCTATCGAAGAGGAGACGGAAAAATGACAATAGCGATTCTGTCAGTATCACTCTTCGTTTGTCTTTTCCTGGGACTACCCATTTTCATGTCTCTCGGTGTCGCCACCTTTGTATCTCTCACCACATCGAACATACCATTGACCATGGTGGCACAGACACTGTATCAGGGTGTCGACAAATTTCCCCTTCTTGCAATCCCCTGCTTTATCCTTGCCGGCTCTTTGATGGAACGTGGCGGCGTTACACAACAGATTATTGATGTGGTGCTCAGATTTACGGGAAAGATAACGGGCGGACTCGGCATTGCAACAATTCTTGCCTGTATGTTTTTTTCGGCTATCAGCGGTTCGGGACCGGGAACGGTTGCCGCGATCGGGACACTCATGATTCCTGCCATGATAAATCGCGGATATGACAGAGGATATGCCGGAGCGGTCTCTTCTTCCGGTGGAACGCTGGGCATCTTGATTCCTCCCAGTAATCCCATGATCATATATGGCGTTATCGCCAACTGTTCTATTGTGGGGCTCTTTATGGCCGGCATGATTCCCGGCATCATTATCGGCCTGTCACATTGTCTTGTGGCCTATTACGTGGCACGGATACTCTTTGTCGGGAGTAGGGGTGAACAGTTCAATGCGATAGAAATTGTGACTATGTGCTTGAAAGGGATATTCGCACTGGCCACACCCTTTGTCATATTAGGCGGCATATATACCGGTGTCTTCACGCCGGTAGAGGCATCCGTTATCGCCGTTTTCTACGCCCTTCTGGTCGGTAGCGTAATCAACCGGAAGCTGAACTTTACCGATATCCTTGAATCGTTGACCGATGCCGCCAGGATAACGGGAACGGTTATCATCATCGTAGGAACATCCACCGTTTTCGGACAGATACTGACGGTAAATCAGGCACCGATCAAGCTGGCCGCCTTCATAACCAATATCTCGACGAACTGGTTCGTCGTTATGCTGATGATCATTGCCGTCTTCTTCTTTCTCGGTATGTTCATGGAGACACTCTCGACGATCATCATTCTTACCCCCGTTCTTCTTCCCGTTGTGATGAAACTGGGAATCGATCCCATATATTTTGGCGTTATATTTGTCGTGACGAATGAGGTCGCATTTTTAACGCCGCCTCTCGGGGTAAACCTTTTCGTGGCGTGCCAGCTATCCAATGTCAGCATTGAGCGCCTGAGCCTGCATGTTCTTCCGCACATTGTTGCCATCGTTCTCTGCATACTGGTATTGGCCTATTTCCCGGATATTATCCTATGGCTTCCCAGACTGATGGGATATGCGGCATATTAAAGGAAAGTGAAAGGGGTACGCTATTTAGCTTCCAAGGAAGTCATTTTGATAAACATGCTATAACGTCTTGTTATTATATGACATTACACTAATTGTACCCATTTTAACAAAGGGCTGGATTTCCTTCCAATTATAATGCCGACGTGTCGGCATAGCGGAGCTTTTTAGTAAGTTAGAAAATAATTTCGCTAACGCACTTATCCCGCTTATCGGGGTTAAGACAAAGAGAAAATGGTTTGATTATTATGGCAGAAAATAGTTTCATTTATTGGAGGTAATACTATGGCAAATGGATATAACGGAAGGATTCTGCATGTGAACTTGACCAATAGTAGCTGGAAAATTGAAGAACCCGGCGAGGTCTGGTACCGGACATATATGGGAGGATCGAATTTCGCCGCCTACTACCTGCTGAAAGAACTGAAAAGAGACGTCGACCCCCTTTCGGAGGAAAACATCCTCATCTTTGCCTGCAGCGTCGTTACCGGCGCACCCATATCGGGATTTAACCGCTACACGGTAGCTGCAAAGTCCCCACTGACGGGCGCCTTCGGTGAAACAGAGGCGGGCGGCTACTGGGGACCGGAACTCAAATTCGCCGGTTATGATGCCGTGGTAATTAAAGGCCGCGCTTCAAAACCTGTCTATCTCTGGATCCACAACGGTGACGTGGAGATTCGAGATGCCGGCAATGTATGGGGAAAGGACAACTGGAATACTCTTGAAACGATCTGGAAAGAAGTAGGAGACAAACGGGTCCGCGTGGCATCCATCGGACCCGCCGGTGAAAAGCTGATTCCCTTTGCAACTGTTCAGAACGATATGGAACATTTCAATGGACGTACCGGTATGGGGGCCGTCATGGGATCGAAGAATCTCAAGGCAATCGCCGTGCGGGGCACGAAAAAATTGAAATTCGCCGATCCCGGCAAGGTGAAGGAAATCACACGGTGGCATAACGACCGCATCAAGACACACCCCCCCAATGTAGGACTAACAAAGTATGGAACACCGGGTTTGGTAAAGGGTTTAAACAATGCCGGCATACTCCCGACTCACAATTTTCGCGACGGTGTTTTTGAAGGCGTAGATAAGATCGATGCCGAAGCCTACCATAACACCATATTCCACTCCACGGGGACATGTTACGCCTGCTCAGTGAGATGCAAAAGACGCGTCGCTTCCGACGACGAAAAGTATCCACTCGATCCCAGATTCGGAGGTCCCGAATATGAAACCCTGGCATGTCTCGGCTCCCTGCTGGAAAACGATAACCTGCCGGCCCTGGCGCGGGGGAATCAGCTTTGCAATCTCATGGGATTGGATACCATTTCGACGGGATGCACCATAGCCTTTGCCATGGAATGCTTCGAAAATGGGATAATAACAGAAAAGGATACGGGTGGCAGGCCGATCCGTTTCGGAGATGCCGATGCCATGCTCTGGCTCATCGAAGATATCGCCAACAGACGCGGTTTCGGCGAGACACTGTCTCTTGGAGTGAAAGAGGCCGCCGAAAAAATTGGGAATGGCGCCGAAAAATATGCCTTTCACATAAAGGGGAGCGAGCTGCCTGCCCATGACGGTCGCGGAAAGACGGGAATGGCCATGGGATATGCCCTTTCCGCCACCGGTGGAGATCATGTGGAAACCCCCCACGATACGGCATTTCAAAAGAATGTAGGCAGCCTGGAATCTCTGGGGATCCTCGAGCCGGTGAGACCCCTCGACACGGACTACGACAAGGTCAGATATTTTTCACTTGGTCAGAAGGCATGGGGCATCAACAACTGTCTCTGCCTCTGTAATTTCTGTTCCGTACCCATTCATGCCATGACCTTCGCAGGTCTAGTGGATGCCGTTACGGCAATTACGGGATGGAACACCAGTCTCTTTGAAATTATCAGGGTTACCGAGAGATCGATTGTTATGCCCCGCGTATTCAATAACCGAGAAGGCTTTTCGCCGAAAGATGACAGGGTCATACGCCGCTGGCATGAAAGCTTCGAGAATGGTCCCATGAAAGGGAAGCGCATCGATGAGAAGGCCTTCCGGGACGCCATCGACCTCTATTATGAACTTTCAGGCTGGGACAAGGAAGGAAGACCGACTCGGGGGAAGCTGGTCGATTTAAACCTTGAATGGCTGATCGAATAGGGAAAGTGCCGGCAATGGCATGCTTTATAAATCTTTGAAAAGTTTTGAGATGAAAGGGAGACTATTATGTTGTTCGGTTTTATCGGATTAGGACAAATGGGTGGGGGCCTTGCGCGTAATCTGATTCGTGCGGGAAAAGAGGTCCTCGTTTATGACCTTAGCGAAGCGGCCATAGCGAAAACACTGGAATCGGGCACGACGGGGAAAGCGGCTAAAGAGATCAGTGAAATTGCAGCAGCCGACGTTGTGTTTACCAGTTTGCCGCTGCCCGGAGACATTGAGGGCGTAATGCTGGGCGAGACGGGATTACTTGGGGCCATGAAGGCCGGTTCTGCATATATAGAGGTCAGCACCATCGATCCCCGGACGGCGCGAAAGCTCTCAAATGCCGCAGAAGAGCGGGGAATTGATTTCTTGCAATGTCCCCTGGGGAAGACGCCGGCTCAGGCGGAAACGGCGGAAGAACCCGTTTTCGTCGGCGGGAAAAAAGAAGTCTACGAAAAGATGAAAGACGTATTGAACATCATCGGCTCTCCCGTATTATACCTGGGTGAAGTGGAGGCATCCTCCGCCTTTAAATTGATCAGCAATCTAATCGGAATGACCAATCTGGCCGTCCTCGCCGAGGGTATCCGCATCGGTGAAAAGGCGGGAATCGAACCGAAGATTCTGCTGGAATTGTTGGGCGATACGGGGGCAAAATCCTTCCAGATGGACATCCGTGGCCCCTGGATTGCTGCGGGCGATTTTGCTAATCGCTTTGGCGTTGACCTTGCATTGAAGGATGTTCGTCTCGGTTGTGAGATGGCGGATGCCTGGTCAAATAATGCCAAGACGATGAAGGTGGCACTGGAATATTATAAAGAGGCGAGCGCAGAAGGGTTCGGGAAAGAGGACTGCAACGCCATCTACAAGATTATCAGGTAGGATCTGATTTGCCCATCTCTTCCCCTCTGAAAAACGGGACGTTTTTAAGGTTATGAGATCCGCTTTACATTTTCTTCAAAAGGAGCTTAAGGGTATATTTGGGAAATCATACAGGTCTTTTGTTCACACTGCCGGAGCTTAGTGGTTTTGCATGCAAAAACGAGAAAATTGCCACCCGGACAAAGAATCTTTTCACTGTCAAGGGGGGTGTTATCGCTGCCGGCAACAGAAAAACCCGGATTAAATGTGCGACTGTATGCTCGGCAAAACACCCGCCTGACACACTTACACCTGTAAACTGGAATTCGGGATAATGAGGAAAGCGCCCCATCCGGCAAGTCATGCACTTGCCGCAACCTATGCCTGGATATACCGTGACCCGGTCTCATCGGTTTAAATTCGCACCATCCGGAGCCTGCAATACTTCCCCGATATATTCATGCCCTGCCTTAAGGAATGATCAGGGTCATAAAAGGGTAACTTGGGTGTAGGCTTCACAATAAACAGACAGATAATTGCAAATAATTCTTACAAAGTATTGACATAAAGGGAGAGGATATCGTAACAAACCGGCTTGTTAGAGATCCTTTTTTCGTTGATTTGTATTAGTAAAAGAGGCAAAGAGAAAATGAAAAATCCGGTGAAGTTACTTAATTCGGTTCTTCTCCAGATCAGTTGTTATTTGCGAACGTATCTTTGATAATAGGAGAGAAATATTATGGCGTTAGTAACATCGAAGGAGATATTGAAGGAACATGACGGCGCGGTTGGGGCTTTCAGCACCTACGATCTTTTTACCGCTCAAGGTATTGTGAAAGGCGGAGAGGAATCGGGATTACCGGTTATACTGATGATCGGGCAACCCCCCCTCAATCAGCCTGGCAATGATTATGTGGGTCAGATTATGGTTCAGCTTGCCCGTGAGGCAACGGTTCCGGTTTGCGTATTTCTGGACCACTCAAAAGATTATGCCACATGCATGAAGGCTATGAAGCTGGGATTCAGCGCCGTTATGATCGACGGTTCCCACCTGCCGCTGGAAGAAAATATAGCCATTACCAACAAGGTCACTGAAGCGGCTCAGGCCCTGGGCGTGTCGGTAGAGGCCGAACTGGGGGCACTGGCAGGCATTGAAGACGGAGAAGAGGCAAAGAAGGCAAAGATGACCGATCCGTCCCATGTTGAAGAATTTCTCAGCAAGACCTCAGTCGATGCCCTGGCCGTTTCCATCGGCAACGCCCACGGGCTGTACAAGGGCGAGCCCAAACTGGATTTTGAACGTCTCAACACAATTGAAGAAATCTCTCAAGATGTACCCTTGGTTCTTCACGGAGGCACCGGCTTGACGCTGGAGCAATTTGCCAGAGGTGTCGCAATAGGGATCAGGAAGATTAACATCGGTACGGAAGTCAAAACGACATATATCGGTGCCTTTATCGACACCCATGAGAAGAACGTATCCGCCTATGATATGGTCGGCATTCCCCAGGCCTGTAAAAATGCAGTGACCGCTATGGTTCAGGACAAACTGGAATTCTTTGCCAGGGGATACAAAGCGCTGATCTAGGAGGAGGCACTCGGGCACTCACAGACATGTAACGAAACTATCATGAAGGAGAATGAGTGGTGATGCAATTAAAGGGAAATCTATTGATAGGCCAATCGGGGGGTCCCACCCCTGTGATAAATGCCAGTCTGGCCGGTGTACTCGGTGAGGCAAAAAAAATGCCCGAGATCGAAAGGATCTACGGGATGAAACAGGGGATTGAGGGGGCACTGAAAAGGGATCTCCATGATCTGACCGATGAGCCCGACGATCTGGTTGACAAACTGACATATACGCCGGCTTCCGTTTTGGGGAGCTGCCGTCATCAACTGACAAAAGATGAAGAGTATGAGAGTCTCCTCGAGTTGTTCGCCGACTACAATATCAGATACTTCGTCTATATCGGCGGCAATGACAGTATGGATACCTGTCATAAGATTTCCAGACTCACCCGGGAACGGGGGTATGACATGCGGGCCATCGGTGTGCCCAAAACGGTTGACAATGATCTACCCGAAACGGATCACTGTCCAGGTTATGGCAGCGCCGCCCGCTTTGTTGCACTTTCAACGGTGGAATCGGGGCGAGATCTGGAGGCGATGCAGACCTTCGAGGATGTGGCGATTTTTGAGATTATGGGGCGTCATACCGGCTGGCTCGTCGGTTCCAGTGCGCTGGGAAAACGCTGCGAGGCCGATGCCCCGCACCTGATCTATATGCCGGAACGAGTATTCAATGAGGAGAAATTTGTACAGGACGTGAAGGCCATTCATGATAAACTGGGGTATGTCTATGTGGCACTCAGTGAGGGGGTGCGTGATACCGATGGGGAATTTATCGGGGCGAAGGATGCCAGGGTCGATTCCTTCGGTCATACGGCCATATCCTTCGGCACGGGGCCGGGGGTATATCTGTGTAAATTGCTGGGAACCCGTCTGGGGTTGAAGGCCCGCTGCAACCGTCCCGGCACCATACAAAGATCCATGACCAGTGTCGCCTCATCCAGCGATGTGGAAGAGGCCTTCATGGTTGGCCGGAAGGCGATGCAGCTTTTTGCCGGGGGTGTCTCCGACGTGATGGTGACGCTGGATCGCTCAGATGGAACAGGATATGAGTGTACGGCAGGGCAGGTCCCGCTGGAAGCGGTCGCCAATATCGAGAAGTTTCTTCCCGAACACTTTATCAATAAAGAGGGGAATTTTGTCACCCAGGAGTTTATCGATTATTGCATGCCACTCATCGGTGATCCTATCCCCGACTATGCGAGGATTGGTCAAGGACGTTAGCCGTGGCAGTCGCTCCGGCACAATCCGGCACGCTGTTTTTTAAAATCTTCAATTGTTAATGTGCTCGCAAAAAGTCAATTTTCCTCGTTTGAAGACCCTTTTGGGGATGATTTCGGCGCTTGGCTAAAAATCTAAAACTCGTGTTTACGCACTCAAACAATTAAATTTTCTTAACGCCAACCACCGCAATTATCTTTTTCCCAAAATGCTCGAAGGAGTGCGAAAAAGACTTTTTACGATAGTGTCAATTGTTATACCTTGAAATTTTCTTCCTCCAGTGCCTGTACCTGATTGAAGGCATTGGTGAGAAAATCGGCCTTCATTTCCATTTTTTCGGTAAAATCGACACTCAGCCAGGCATCGACAATTTCCTTCCCCAGAAAGGGTGCCGTGATCCAACCGCCCAAGGTAATAACATTGGCATTATTGATGATTTTAGCGCGTTCTCCCGAGAAAATATCATCGACAACACATGCGTATATCCCTTTGAATTTATTTGCAACAATGACCATACCCTGACCCGTTCCGCAAATAAGGATGCCCCTGTCTGCCGTGCCATCCCGGATGGCCCGGGCAACAAGAGGCGCCTGTTCAAAATAGGGTTTTGCCTTGTCTTCCGACTCTATACCGAAGTCAAGTACCTCTATCTCTTCTTTCGACTTCAGGTGATTCGCTATCTCCTGCTTCAGGGGAAAACCGGAAAGATCCGATGCTACAGCGATTTTTACGTGACTCATGAACGATACTCCCTTTTTAGATTATTGATTTCCTTCGCCTTTGTTACAATTTCATCAGCCGTCAGGCGATATCGTTGTTGGAGATATTCTAATGTGCCGACCTCTCCAAACTCTTCATTCACCCCGATTCTGCGAAGCAGCGTGGGAAATTGTTCCGAAAGGACTTCGGAAACAGCCGACCCGAGTCCATTGACAATCTGGTGATTTTCGCAGGTTACAACGGCCCTCGTCTTTTTTGCATAATCGACTACCAGCCCTTCATCGATGGGCTTGATCGTCGGCATATCGATGACGGCCGCAGATATACCCTCCTGTGCCAGCATGTGGTGGGCCTTTAATGCCTCGGGAACGAGAACGGCCCCCGTGGCTATGATGGTCACATCGTTTCCGTCTTTCAGCAGCTTCCCCTTGCCGATTTCAAAGGATTCCTTTTCGCCGTAAATTGCGGGAACCGCCCGCGGGTGCAGCCTGATGTAGCAACTTTTTTTGTACGACGCCGCTATCTCCATAAATCTCTTCAGGGATGCGCCGTCGCAGGGTTCCATCACAACGAGTCTCGGAATGTTTCTCATAAGGCCCATGTCTTCAAAGGGCATGTGTGTTCCACCGTTCAATGCTCCCGCTATTCCCGGGAAGGAACCGACGAGTTTTACATTGAGTTTCGCATAATTTGCCGCAATAAAGAATTGATCATAGGCCCTCCGTGCGGAAAAACAACCGAAACTTCCCGCAAAGGGTATTTTCCCCGTCGCCGAAAGTCCCGCCGCTATTCCCACCATATTTGCCTCGGCCACGCCGACATCGAAGGTTCTTTCCGGGAACCTGTCTTTAAATATTTTTGTGCTGTTCGCCTTCATGAGGTCCGCCTCAAGGAGAACGATATTCTTGTTCTTCTCGGCAAGTTCTATGAGAGTTTCGGCATAAACAGCCCTCATCTCCTTATTCATATATCCTCCACATTAGTTGACAAGTGTCACGACATAGGTAACCCTGCGTTAAGGGTAAAAAGTGTCACCACATAGATTACCCAAAGCTGTTTTGACTGCCTAATCTTTGGGCAGTCGGTACTCAAAAACATGAACAAGCTCTTTTCCATGATAC
>JAUVXT010000272.1 GCA_030603465.1 Deltaproteobacteria bacterium | reverse complement strand
CTTGTCTTCGTAGCGAAGATAATAGTGTTTTTCCCCTTTCTTGACGGGGCATGTGTCTCTTTTTAGACAACTACTGCAATGGTCGATTTTAAATGCCGCTATATGTCTGCTTTTCTTGTGTTTTGTTCTTGCAGGGGCATGACCCTCCGGACAGGAAATCACCTTACCCTTTTCTGAAAAGGTAAAATCGGAAAGTGGTATGGCATCCTCCTTCTGTGAACCCATCGCGGGAGCAATAACTTCTGTTCCAAGTTTCTTTGCAGTCTTGCAGTTATCATCGCTGCCATAGAGGGAATCAGCAAGCAGTTCGCCAGGGCTTGTAATATCAAGTGCGTAGTGTCACTGCTCATTAAAGGCAAGTTGACAGACGGTTTCATCTGGAAAATCAAGAGACTGCTGGAGGATAATAACACCAAGCACCATATAGAATTCTTTGGTGGGTCTTCCGAATCCCTCTGTGAAGTATCGGGCTATCTTATTAACGGGCAGCTCCTGAAGTATATGTTCTCTGAATAATCCTGCCCATGACTGTTCCAGGAGTTTCCGTCTTTTGGGTCCCAGATGGTCCCATGGATCGAAAAGATAGCCCGTTGTGTGGTCTTTTGTATGAATCATGCAATTCTCCTGCAACTGGTTGGATTTACAAGTAGAATCTATCATATTACAGAATGTGTTGCAGGAATAAATTGCATAATTGTAAATTATTTTAAATAGTTATTGGGTTTGGACTTTTTACGAAGCCATCAATCTTGTTACTTTCATCAACAATCCTTATCATCAGCGCCATAATATTCATTATAAGAATTTGACATATAGATTAAAATAATAGATATTCCCCTCCCATATATCACCAAAGGAGTTATTATGACTGTACTAAAGGATCTATTCTCTTCCCGGTGGGGAATCATTATGGTGGGGGCATTCATCGGAATTGCCGCGGCGCTGTTACAGAAACTTGGAAATCCGGCAAATATGGGCATTTGTGTTGCCTGTTTTCAGAGAGACATAGCCGGGGCCCTCGGTCTTCACAGGGCGGCTGTTGTCCAGTATATACGTCCCGAAATCATAGGCCTGGTTCTGGGATCGTTGATCGCCGCTTTCGCCTTCAGGGAATTCCGGCCACGCATGGGCTCTGCCCCTATCGTTCGTTTTGTTCTCGGCTTTTTTGCCATGATCGGCGCTCTTGTATTTCTGGGCTGTCCCTGGAGAGCGGCGCTTCGCCTCGCAGGAGGTGACGGCAATGCCATAATTGGAATTCTGGGGTTGATTCTCGGCGTATGGATCGGCACACTCTTTCTTAAAGGGGGTTATACACTGGGACGATCGGAAAAAAGTTACACAGCGGCGGGGCTGATGTTCCCTCTCCTGATGCTCGGCTTTCTGATTCTCATTTTTGTCTTTCCCCAGATAGAAGGGCAGAGCAAGAACGGACCCATTTTTTACAGCATTAAAGGCCAGGGAGCCATGCATGCCACCCTTCTGATTTCCCTCATTGCCGGCCTCGCAATAGGCTTTCTTGCTCAGCGAAGCCGATTTTGTACTACGGGCGCGATTCGAGACTTTATCCTCTTCCGACAGACACATCTTCTTTCCGGGGTCATCACTCTAATCGTGGCGGCATTTTTAACGAATCTTATTTTACGACAGTTCCATCCCGGTTTTACAGGTCAGCCTGTGGCCCATACGATGCACATCTGGAATTTTGCAGGGATGACTCTGGCGGGGCTTGCCTTCTGCCTTGCCGGTGGGTGCCCTGGGCGGCAACTCTTCCTTACGGGGGAGGGTGACGGCGATGCCGCTATCTTTGTATTGGGAATGATGGCAGGCGCGGCCTTTGCCCACAATTTCGGCCTGGCCAGTTCGCCCAAAGGCATCGGACCCTACGCAATTCCCGCTGTGGTTATAGGATTTCTGGTTTGTCTCTTTATAGGATTTAGTATGAGAGAAAAGACTCAATAAGGGCTGGAATCGGAAGGATATGGAAAACTATGACTTTTATTATGAAAGGCCTAAGAGATGGCCGGGATTCGTTTTAAGCATTGTTTGTATTTCGTCCATGCTAACTTTATTTTCTAATAGTTCACTTACAAACCTCTTCAGGCCTTCTGTGGGAATTTCATGGTGGGCCTGCCCGAAATCCGTTACTAATATACAGTGCTCGGCGCCGAGAGAACGGATACGGGCAGCAATATCTCTTACAGTCAGTTCCCCCCATCCAGGCATAGTAGTTATGAGAGCTTGTTCTAAGATTGCACCACATTTTATCATTTCAAGTTGTTTTTCTATTGGAATCCCACAAACCCTATCGTCCGGATGATTAACAAGTATCTTTCCCACACCCAGGGCCGAGGCCTCTTTTACCAGTACCAGGGCCTCCGCACTTGAAACATGGCCGGTAGCCAGGATTACATCGCTTGCAGCTAAAACCTCCAAAATCTCATAAACCTCTTTTTTGAGCCTGCCATCTTCACAAATGGTCAGGCCGGGTTCCTGGGATCGAAGAGGCACGCTATGAGTCTGCATAATAAAATCGCTAGCCCCGTAATAAGCTAAATGATTTGACTCGGAAAGGGTCGGCATCCAGATGATTTTTGCTCCAGCTTTCACCGCCAGATCTACCGCGTAAACATTCAGCCCTCCCACGTAGTTGTTTAATACTAAACCACCAAAGACCTTAATGCCCGGTATCCTTTGCGACATTTTCTCTGCCGCAAAATAAGTGGGGCAGAAGTGATTTTTAAAGACAACGGCTGCCATCCTTTCTTTTTTTGCATTTTCCGCCAATTCAAACTGATCCACGGAACGTGGATAAAAATCAGGGCCGGCATGGGTGTGAAGATCCACCCCGCCTTCAAGAATATAATCTGTCTTTTCCATGATTTCTCCTACTTTAAGCCTATTGTCATGTCAACGATCCTTTGTCATTTCGAAGGAGTCTTCGCGACTGAGAAGTCTTAGATTTCTCCCTGCGGTCGAAATGACATTTCTTGATTGACACGACACTATGTTTTAAAACCTTATCTGACAAGTGTCACGACATAGGTAACCCTGCGTTAAGGGTAAAAAGTGTCACCACATAGATTACCCAAAGCTGTTTTGACTGCCTAATCTTTGGGCAGTCGGTACTCAAAAACATGAACAAGCTCTTTTCCATGATAC